>CASBPX010000082.1 GCA_949127735.1 Candidatus Obscuribacterales bacterium
CGTCATCCGCTCCCAGCTTTCAACCTGCTTGATTTGTGTACCTGATTCTTATTCCGAATAATGTCTAATAGATAATGCTCACTAAACACACGCTTAGCACAGACTAACAACTCAGTGGCCGATTGGATAGCGCTCAAACGCCTGGAGTTTTGCACTGTATGGAAAACTTAGTTACCCGCACAAAAATAATCGCCCCGCGGCGACGCACAGACCTGCTGACTCGCCAACGCCTGCTCGATATTTTGCATGAACTGGTCGACTACAAGCTCATTATTCTGGTGGCGCCTGCTGGCTATGGAAAAACCATTCTGCTCGTAGATTTTGCCCATAGTACCGAATTGCCTGTCTGTTGGTATGCATTAGACTCGCTTGACCAAGATGCACATCGCTTTTTTGTGCATTTTATCACCACGATTGCAAATCGCTTTCCGGACTTTGGGCGGGCTTCGCTGACGGCGCTGCAAAGTATGTCGGCTGGACAAGGATCGCTGGAACAACTTGTAACCACTATTGTCAATGACCTTTACGATCACGTCCAAGAACACTTTGTCGTAGTCATCGATGACTATCACCTGGTCGACCAAAACGATGTGATTGGTGATTTTATCAGTCGTTTTGTGCAACAGGTGGATGAAAATTGTCATTTGGTGCTGGCCTCGCGCAAATTATTGAGCATCCCCAACATGGCCCTACTCATCGCCCGCGGTTATGTAGGTGGTCTGGATTTTGAAGACCTTATCTTTGAACGCGCTGAAATTCAGGAGCTCGTCTTGCAAAATTATGGCAAGTCGATGTCCAATGTGGAGGCAGAAGCACTCTTTAAGGCCACCGAGGGCTGGATCACCGGGCTACTGTTATCCACCCAAAGCAAGCTCCACAATATTTCGGGCCGCATGCGTATCATGCGTGCCTCTGGCCTCAATTTATACGATTACTTAGCTCAACAAGTGCTCGACCAGCAGCCAACAGCCCTGCGTGAGTTTCTTTTACGCACCTCGTTGTTAGAAGAATTTGATGATGCGCTTTGCGAACTTGTCTTCGGAGCGGCATGGCAGCCGGCGGGCGAGACGTGGCAGAGCTTGCTGACTGAACTTTCGCAACGCAATCTCTTTGTCTTGCCGGTGGGCGATAATGGCAACGCCCTGCGCTATCATCTTCTTTTTCAAGATTTTTTGCAAAAAAAATTGGTAACAGAGCGGCCCGACGAAGAAAGTGTAATCTTGCGCCGGCTGGCCGCCGTTTATACCGAACGCGAAGAATGGGAAAAGGCGCATCGGGTATATCAGCGAATCGACGATTTGGCGGCCATTGCCGCCTTAATTGAACAAGCTGGGCTGACATTATTAAATGCGGGCCGCACACAATTGCTGGCTACCTGGCTCTTTGATCTGCCAACAACGTTTCTCCATGCACGCCCAGCTTTACTGTCGCTTAAAGGGGAAGTGCTCTCGCGTCAGGGTGAAGTACAACAGGCGTTGCTGTTATTCAACCAAGCCGAGCATGCGCTGCGCAACGAGCAGGATTCACTTCATTTAGCCTATACGCTTGTGCGCCGCGCCGTTGTCTACCGCTTGCTGGGCGATTATCAAGCCGCCATTGATGATACAGATGGCGCGTTAACGCTCATTCAAGCGGGTGATGCACCACCCGCCGAATTAGCCACCATCAAAGCTCTGGCGCTCAAGTCTAAAGGGCAAAGTCTCTATTCCAGCGGCAATCTGGGAGATAGCCTGCATTTTTTACAAGAGGCGCTACACGTCTTCCAAACGCTTGCCGATGCCCAAAACGTAGCCGCCGTCTCTACCGATATGGCCGTTATGCATATTGCTCAGGGGCAGCATACCCAGGCATTTACCCTGCTTCAATCTGCCCTGGCTGTATGGCGTACGCTTGCCAACATTTCTGCGCAGGCCACAGCGTTGAACAACCTGGGCGTTCTCTTTCATTTACAGGGCCACTATGAACAGGCGCTAACTTTTTTAGAAGAATCTCACCGCTGCGCAGAACGTAGTGGTTACATACGTTTTGTAGGCTTCTCTTTAACCAGCTTGGGCGATCTCCTGATTGATCTAGAGATGTGGAGTGCAGCACAGGCGCTCTATCGCCAAGCACTTGTTGTAGGGCAAAAGATTAACGAGCAATTTATGCTCCTCTATTTAAAACTGGCGCTGGCCAGAATCGCCAGTGCCACCAGTAACCTGGAACAGGCCTTTGAGCATTTAGATGCGGTGAGCAAGATGATGCTAAACCGCAAATCTGGCTACGAGTGGGGGCTCTATCAACTTGCTATGGGCAGATATTACCTGGCCCAAGATAAGCCGCGTGCGGCGATCGAGCCGTTGCTGAATGCGCAAAAAAGTTTTGGTGAAAGTGGCCAAACCGTTGAAGAGGCGAGCACACACTTCTTACTTGCCGCTGCCTGTCAAACTGCCAACCGCCCCGAGCAGATGCAAACTCACCTTACCCTGGCTCTCAACCTGGCCTTTACGATTGAGAACCGTCATCCACTGATTGTAACATTACGCCCGCTCAAAAATTTTCTCCGTCTGGCGCAAACAGAAGCGTTTAATGCGGAACGTATAAAACGGATTGGGCACGAAATCGAAAATTTCGAACAAACGTTGGTGTCAATCAGTCGTCAATTGCGGCAAGCCTTTTCCCCTACACTGTTAGCTTTATTGGCGGATGTGCCCCCCAAATTGACAATTCGTGCATTGGGAAGAGTCGAAGTCTTGATCGATGGCAAAGTGATTAACAACAGTGAGTGGCAGACGTTGGTGGCCCGCGATCTCTTCTTTTGTTTGTTGGCTCACCCAACTGGCCTCACCAAAGAAGAAGTGGGGATGCTTTTTTGGCCCGACGCCTCACCGACTGAATTAAAAACTCGCTTCAAGAATGCCATCTATCGGCTACGCGGCGCTTTAAACCAGGACGTTATTCTATTTGAAAATGAGATCTATCGCTTTAATCAGGCGGTAGATTACGAATACGATCTGGAAGCCTTTCTGCAAAAGGTGGCCGAAGGGAAGCGAGCCGCCGATCCAGTGTTGCGTATAGTAGCTTATCAGGCAGCGGCAGAGCTCTATCGCGGTTCTTATCTGCCCGAGATTGCAGAAACTTGGGTTTGGGCCGAGCGCGAACGTATACAACAGATCTTTGTCGAGATGATGCTCGCATTGGCGCATTTACAATTTGAAGCCGAGGATTATCAGGCGGCGCTTGAAACTTGTCAACGGCTTCTGACCGACGATCCATGTTTAGAAGATGCTCACCGCCTTTCGATGCGCATCCATGCTGCGAATGGCAACCAAGCAGGGGTAGCGCGTCAATTTGCTCAATGTCAGCGCGCCCTTCAAGAAGAGATCGACGCGCCGCCATCGCTACAGACCGAAGAATTATATGCGTTGCTGATGCGGCGCTGGCGCGAACCTTCATAAATCATAAGCTTAGTTCTCACGGTTCGTGTAAAAGAAAGGGCGGTTTAGGAAAAGGGTTATGAGTGAGCGAAAGATAGAGCGAATCATCAAATCCAAGCAAGTGAAGGATGTGAGATTGAGTATCAGACAAAGGCGTCAAATAGGCAGAACTCGAGTCAGATTCATGAATGATGGTAAGAATAATGTCTTTGAAAGCAGCCAGGATTTTCTCAGCAGTCGGTCTCTTGGTGGTGCGCTTGGGATTGCCAGCGTAGAGACCGACAAGCGGCGTATCGCGGGGTTGAAGTGCTCGTCGCAGAGAGAATTCCATCAAGGATAAGATGCGCAAGCCGATAGAGAGCAGGCGAACGAGGCCGGTGGCATGGTCGTCTTTTTCCAAATACATGGGTGTAAGCGAAAGGGGTTTGCCCTTGAGACGACCAAAGGCTCGCTCCTCGGTAAATTGTTCTCGGTAAGCAATGATAGCCTGCTGAAGAGCGAGTTTGTCAGCGGGTGCGTTGGTGACATAGACGCGCCAGCCCAAAGTTTGTCGGTGCAAATTGATCGCGTCTTCGTCACGCACTGCGGTGACAAAGTGTTCTTCAGTCCGCTCGATGCGTTCTGGGCGGTCACGATATTTCTGAACATGACGCTCGTGAACGGCGGTTTGGTAGGTAACATTGAGTAAACCAGCTACCTGGCGCTTGGCGAGAATTTTGGCGACAGCGAGTTCGTAGTCTGTGTACGTTGTCAGGTGAGCCTTGCCTTGCTTGCGTTCATTGAGGGCATTGATTTCTTCTTGCGCCCAGTAGAGACGAGTTTGCAGAGATTTTGTTTGGCTTTGCTGATATTTAGTCGAGCGGGCGACGATCTGCCGCTCATACCAAGTAATTTGCTCGCCATCCACCGTGTTTGTTTGTTCAACCACTTGCTCAAAGGCATCGGCAAGTTGGACAAGTTCGCCATCAGCTTCGATTCGATTCACCGCCAGTAGCGGCTTTTCACCTTGCAAAGCCGGCGCAATGATTGACCGCAACTTCTGCGGCGGCATTTGGACAGCGGGTAGCGGACATAAGTAATAGTCGTCTGCCTGCTCAATCGCGGCTCGCACACCGAGGGCTGCCATCTTGGCATCGCCCGTGTAAAGAATGCCTGATTTGTTCAGACTTGCGCGCACTGTCTCTATCGCAGGCAAATAGAGCGGGTCGTCAGCACGATTGCCGCTCACCACTTGGGTGACAAGCGGCATGCCGAGTGGGTCAAGCGTGGCCAGCATCACTTTCAGTTGCGGCAAGTCAGGTCGATAATCTTTACTGTGACCGTATTGAAACAGGCCATCTTCGGTGATTTGCCAGTGGCCACTGGCTGTCGTTGTGTCCAAGCGCACCTGCTCGACCGACAGATCGTAGACACGAATTGTGCGTTGATTCAGCTCTGCTTCAAAGGCTGACCACGTTGCATCGCAACTTAGCGCTTTGAGTATGATCGCAAGTCGGTCATCTCGAAAATCGTTGCGCACCAGTGCTTCTGGTACATAATGACCGATTGTTTGTGCACGTTTCTCATACCACGCTTCGACTTGGTTGAGACGATGGTCACCTTCTGACAGGATAAAACTCAACCACACCTGCGTAATTGCACCTGCACTTGCCCCTTGCCAGTGACCGTGCATCGCAAAATGTTCGTTGATTAGCTCTGCTACACCCATCTCGTTTTGATACGCCAACAGCAGCGGCGTATCATCAACACGCTCATTTGTCACTTTCCTTGCTCTGTCCATTCTGACAGATTAATCTATTTCTGTTTTTTGTTCTACTTTTTACACGAACCGTGAGTTAGTTTGTACCTTACCTAACATTTGCCGCTTAGGGACGATAACGCATGCGTTAAAATCGCTGCGTTATTTTTTTACCCTGAGATATAGGCGTTGGTCGCCAACAATCGCATCAGTGGTGACCAATTGCCCATAATTGAACTGATTTTTCAAAATTCATCCAATTTAGCCTCTTTTGAGCCTCTTTTGAGCCTCTTTTGATGCCACCTTTGATGCCTGCCCGCTGCGAGAATAAAGACATTAGTCAATGAGCGACATCTGAGTCGCACATTTATATAACTAAGCAGGGGGAACAGACCATGAAAAGCAAATTGTTCAATATCAGCCTCAAGACCAGCTACATCAACCAACAGCACGTACGCGCTGCCTTAGGATTGGGCGCTTTGGTTCTCTTTGTACTAGGCGCTGGCGCACCGGCGGTCATGGGTCACTAATTATAGCATTCGTGCTGGAGCGACAAAGACCTTTTTATAGATTCAGCTTTCAAAGTTTCATTTTTGTTGTGGTGCACCATTGGTTTTACTACCCGCAGTTCTACTTGGCCTTATAGCAGGTGCAATACGAGCCAGCATCGGCAAGCGGGCGTTTATCATACCGGATTTGGCTGAAGTTTGGCTTGTCATCGTTGCGTTTATACCCCAATGGGTAATCTTCTTCTTGCCACTCGGGCAAGGGTGGGCCAGCGACGAAATTGCAGCGGCGGCGTTAGTCATTTCACAAGGTTTACTATTGCTTTTTGCGTGGCTCAACCGGACACTCATTGCCTTTTGGGTGCTGGGTCTGGGGCTCACTTTAAATCTACTTGTCATTGGCGCCAATGGCGGACTTATGCCAATCAGCCCAGAGACCTTGCAGCGCGCAGAGATCGATTTTCCTGCCGAAGAATTACAGCTTGGCGAGCGTGTGGGTGGTTTAAAAAATGTGCTTTTGCTAGCGGAACAAACCCGTTTCGAATGGTTGGCAGATCGCTTTGTCTTACCCAACGAGTTGCCGTTTAACTTTGCCTATAGTGCAGGCGATGTATTTATTGCCGTCGGTGCCTTTTGGTTGTTGTGGGCGTGCGGTGGCCCGAAAGCAGAAAAACTAGGTCTGGCTGCTCGCACCTGAACTGCAAATGTTAGAAGCAAGGTAAACTTAGCCAAGTGAATTTGTCGAGCAAGCGCGTGGTGTTGAAACTATTTGTTTTTTATCATTTATGCAGGATATGAGTTATATATGATTGCAACTACCCCTATGATTCATCAAACCATAGAGCTGCGTCACTACCAACGCGGCGTCCGCCCCCAGTCATTGGCGGAAACTGAGCTGTTACACAGCAAAGCCATCAGCCGTTTGTTGACGGCTGCGGTTATCAGCCCGAAGTTCTGTTGCTTATTGTTAACTGACCCAATGAGCGCGATCCAAGTAGGCTATGCGGGGGAAATGTTTGAGCTGACCGCCGAAGAAATTGAACAGATCTGCTTGATCAAAGCAGGCTCGTTACGGGAATTCAGTACACAACTTTTAACACAAAGCCCAGGCCGTTTAGAAACAGTCGTGCAACCAGAACGGGTCCGATGGCAAGACAAGTTCTATGCAACGGCGTAATTGACGGTAGTAGACTAGTTGTTATCGATTATAACAAGCAGACTGCTAGATAGATTCGATGTTTACATCGGGTTATATTCTCCAGCTAAACACGAGAGTATAACCCGTTTTTGTCATTAGTGAGTTACGTAAGCCCTAAAGTGAGTTTTAATTTTGCGCATCCAAGCCCATACACTCCGGTTACCTTGTGATACTCCGGAATTAGATAGTTCTTCGCGCCATGCATCGTCTATCCTCTATCTACCGGAATCTTATCAATTTTCCAATCCTATTTTCTATAATTCGGTTGAACCTGCCCATTATGTTCAACAAAATGTAGAGAGTAGTGATTCGCGCGCCACCGGGATTTTTCACGATTTCAACAATCTCCTGGCGATCATTCTCAGCCATTCTTCGATTGCGCTGGCTAAGTTAAATGCCGATCACCCTGCTCATAGTTATGTGGAGCGGGTGGTACGCGCCACAAAGCGAGCGGCGGAGCTTTCTAGCCAACTGATGGTGAATACCAGCCATCAACAAGCTGAATTGCCACCGATCAATCTAAATCTGGTTGTTCAAGATATGATTGAGTTATTGGAACCCAAACTGGCCCCAAAAGCAAAGGTTAAGCTAAACCTTAAAACCGATCTGCATTCGATCCTGGCCAACATCTCACAAATTCAACAAGTGGTTATGAATTTGCTGCTGAATGCGGCGGAAGCTATTGAAAAAATGCCCGGTTCGATTACGATCGAAACGGGGCACTTGGTTATACCCGAATCCCATCATTTCCTGGGCGCACGAGGGTTGACAGCCGAACACTATATTTTTTTGCAAGTGATCGACAATGGCATCGGCATGGACCAAGACACCTTGGATCATATCTTTGAACCTCATTTTACGACAAAGCCCACTGGCAGCGGCATCGGTTTAACCGCAACATTAAATATTGTCCATGCCCATAATGGTGCGGTGCGTGTGCTGAGTACACCAGATCATGGCACAAAATTCCAGATTTTTTTGCCAGCATGTCTAAATGAGCTTTATCCGTTTACACCAGAAGATTAGCTGCGAGCTTACTGTGCCAAACTAGTACACTTGGGCGGAAATAACCATACTATTCTCCGGTGAATCAGTAGTGAATCAGTAGGACAGTGAGACAGTACAAACACTGTTCTACTGTCCTACTGATTCACTGTCTTACTTA
>CASBPX010000083.1 GCA_949127735.1 Candidatus Obscuribacterales bacterium
GCCCCCGGCCAGCTTGGCTTTCCAAACATCGCTGAGCTGTTCGTCCATACTGACTGATTTTGCCGGAATTCTCAAAAATTCGGGGCCAGTGGTGCGTGCCTGTTCTTCGCGAGCCTGCTGCTCGCGTGAAGCTTGTTCTGCAGCCTTGAAGATTTCAGCTTCCAGTTGCTCTTCGCTTGATATTTGCGGCTCGCCGTCAAGCTCCCCGGCTTCTTGCAAGGCCTTAGCAGCTGCCTCAGCCGATAACGCTTTTAACTTTGTCCGCGTGGCACGGGCTTTCTTAGGTGTTTCCTTACCGCCTTCATTCGGCTTAGAACCCCCTTTTCCGCCCTTGCCGTTCTTTGGCCACATAGAATTTACCAGCCTCCTGGCGCTACATTGAGCACGCTCTACAATCATCTACCCCCCGCCAAAAGAGGCAAAACAGAACCCACAGGCTGGTGTGAGCGAAATTTGTAAATTAATGCGGCAACAAGGGGCAATTTCTCAAAGAGATTGTTAGAACTGAAGGAATGTCCCATCAACCAGGCTAATATATGGCTATAGTTTCTATAAAGAAGAAGATGTTAAGCGAGATCAAGCGCAACGGTTCTCACATGCACGACTACATTGTTGTTCGCGGAGCCAGGCAACATAACCTGAAAAATATCGACGTCAAAATTCCTCGCGGCCAGCTAGTAGTCATTACAGGGGTTAGCGGTTCAGGAAAATCATCACTCGCTTTCGACACGATATTTGCCGAAGGGCAAAGACGCTACGTCGAGTCGCTCTCAGCATACGCCCGGCAATTTCTCGGTCAGCTCGATAAGCCCGACGTAGATGGAATTGACGGTTTGTCGCCAGCCATTTCTATCGATCAGAAATCGACCAGTCATAATCCACGATCTACTGTCGGTACTGTTACCGAAATTTACGATTACTTACGCTTGCTTTTCGCCCGCACGGGTACACCTCATTGTCCGCAGTGCGACCGCCTGATTAACCCGCAGACCATCGACCAGATAGTCGATCAGGTTCTGGAAATGCCTGATGGCACAAGAATTCAAATACTCGCCCCCCTGGTTTCAGGAAAGAAGGGTGAGTATCAAGCACTCTTTAGCGAACTGCGTAAAGAAGGTTTTGTTCGAGCGCGCATCGACGGTGAAGTAGTTGAACTTGAAGACGAAATCAAGCTTGATAAAAACAAAAAGCACTCTATTGATCTAGTCATAGATCGACTGGTAATTAAAAAAGGCATTCAATCAAGACTGGCAGATAGCCTATCGCTTGGCTTAAAATGGGGCAAATCGAACGTACTGGTCGATATTGTCGGCAGTGCTAAAGGCGAAGGCAAGGCTGAAAATAAATCAGACGAAAATAGTACTGACGGCAATGCAAAAGAAATGCTGTTTTCAGAAAACTTCGCCTGCGCCGCCTGTGGTATCAGTTTCGCTGAAATATCACCACGCATATTTTCTTTCAACAGCCCTTACGGCGCTTGCGAAGACTGTCATGGCCTGGGTTGCAGCTTTGAAGTAGACCCGGCGCTGGTTGTGCCTGACCAGAAAAAGTCTCTCAAAGAAGGGGCAATTTATCCCTGGTCAAAAACCAATAATCCTTACTACGATCAATTGGTCGCCTCTGTGGCCAAGCATTACAAATTTTCCACCACAGTACCTTTTGCCAGCCTGACTAAAGCTCAGCAAGGAATTGTCCTTTACGGTTCTGGTGTTGATCGCATAAAGCTTGGCCACGACTCATTTGACGGCAAGGAATTCTGGGAATATAAAAAAGTTTTTGAAGGTGTAATCAATAATCTGAAACGCCGTCACGAAGAATCAAATTCAGATCGCGTGCGCAATGACATCGAAAACTATATGACGCAAATGACCTGCGCCAGCTGCAAAGGTTTCAGACTCAAGCCAGAAAGTTTAGCGGTGAAAGTTGGCTCACAATCTATCGCTGCCGTCAGCAACATGTCTGTAGAAAAAGCGATTAATTTCTTCGCTAACCTTCCTGACAAACTCACGGCCCGTCATAAAACAATCGCCCATCAAGTTTTAATTGAAATCAACGCTCGATTGAAATTTCTCAATGATGTTGGCCTCTCCTATTTAACTCTTGATCGGCAAGCCGGCACACTGTCTGGCGGAGAAGCGCAGCGCATCAGACTAGCGACGCAAATCGGCTCTGGGCTATCAGGAGTGCTCTATGTGCTTGATGAACCATCAATTGGTTTGCACCAGAGAGATAATTCAAGACTGATTGAAACACTTAAGCGTCTGCGAGATCTTGGTAATACCTTGCTTGTGGTCGAACACGATGAAGATACTATTCGCGAAGCTGACTGGTTAATTGATATCGGCCCTGGTGCCGGTGTTCACGGCGGTGAACTGGTTGCAGAAGGCAAGTTGCCCGCCATTTTAACTTCGCTGCGTTCGTCAACCGGTGCTTATTTAAGTGGTCGCAAAAATATCCTGGTGCCTAAGAAACGTCGTGCCGGCAATGGTCACAAACTCACTATCGAAGGCGCTACTCTCAACAATCTTCAAGATATCACAGTAGATATTCCGCTGGGTAAATTCGTTGCCGTCACCGGTGTCAGCGGGTCTGGTAAATCAACACTGGTAAACGATCTTCTCTACCAACATTTGAGACATTATTTTGGCGGCACTGTGCCTGCGCCAAAAGGCGTAAGAGCTGTTAAAGGTGTGGAAGAACTCGACAAAGTAATTGATATCGATCAGTCTCCAATCGGCCGCACGCCCAGATCTAACCCGGCAACTTACACCGGATTATTTGATATTGTACGCGAAGTATTTTCTATGACTAACGAGGCAAAAGCGCGTGGCTATTTGCCAGGTCGTTTCAGCTTTAACGTTAAAGGTGGCCGTTGCGAAGCCTGCCACGGCGAGGGCATGAACGAAATTGAAATGAATTTCTTGCCTTCTGTGTTTGTCACTTGCGACGTCTGCAAAGGTGCTCGATATAACCGCGAAACTTTAGAAGTAAAATTTAAAGGCAAATCAATCGGTGAAGTGCTCGAGATGACCGTTGAAGACGGCCTCAAGTTTTTTGAAAACATTCCCAAAGCCCAAACCAAACTGGCAACTCTTATGGAAGTGGGCCTCGATTACGTCAAACTCGGCCAACCTGCCACCACATTGTCAGGCGGCGAAGCGCAAAGAGTAAAGCTGGCAGAGCAGCTGAGCAAACGGTCTACTGGAAAAACAATTTATATATTAGATGAACCAACCACCGGTTTGTCATTCCACGACGTCGACAAACTTTTGCACGTGCTCAACAGGCTGGCAGACTCTGGCAACACCGTGCTGATTATCGAACACAATCTCGACGTCATCAAACAAGCTGACTGGGTAATCGACCTCGGCCCAGAAGGCGGCGATAAGGGCGGAGGCGTAATTGCCACGGGCACGCCTGAAGATATTGCCTCCAAGAAGCGATCGTACACCGGCGACTATCTCAAACGTTTTCTCACCCAGAAAGCCGGCCTTGTCAAATAGTATTTATCGGCTCAATAATAGTCATGAGGCCGGCTGGCTTAGGGTATGATTCTAAGATGAACAGCGCCAAAAAATCTCCAAACAATATGGGAAAAAGCGAAGAGAAATTGCCGAGCGGTGAAATTGGAGCAGATCCGGTTTTTGACAGCCTGCGCAAACGCGGCCATCGCATTACATCGCAGCGCGAGACAATATTGCAAATTTTCAAAGAACAGCCTCACGGCGAGCATCTTTCGGCAGAAGAACTGCATGCTCGACTGCTTGAGCGAGGTTCGAACGTTTCTCTGGCCACGGCTTACCGCACGCTGAAGCTGCTGTCTTCACTGGGTCTGCTGCGCGAGCTCGATTTTGCCGAAGGTCATAAACACTATGAATTGAAGCAAGACACTTTGCCGCATCAGCACATTATTTGCACAGGCTGCAATTTGACTCTCGAATTTGAAGATCATTTTCTTGAAGAAGCGGGTCAAAAAATTGGCTCTCGGTATAACTTCGAAGTCATCGATGCCCAGTTCAAAATTTTTGGTTTGTGCCCTAATTGCAAACTTAAAAGGCGGGCCTAATGACACTGGCCGACGCGATTGAGGGCAACAGATTTGTCATCAAAGCCACAGTCGGCGACGATGTCACTGTTCAAGCCCAGCGCTTCGGCATTGCTGCCGGTGCCGTAATCACAATTGAAAAGAATATTCCCGGGGGGCCGGTGATTTTAAGCCGTAATCAAATGGAATTGGCCGTGGGCCGTCAATTAGCGCTCAAAATTGAAGTTGAACTGTCCAGTGCCGTTCAAAGCGTTGAGGGTTAAGCCATGGATATTCCCTTTAGAGTCGAAGGCCAGGAGTTCAAAGATATCAAGGCGAAGTCAGAAGCTGAGCGTCTGCTTTGCCCAAATTGCACATTTCAACTGGAGCCATCTTCGTCAAGCGCTGCCAAAGTTTGCTGCCCCAGGTGCAATACGTGGATCGATATTGACCCATCCTGTTTCGGCAGCTGCATTAAATGCCACAAAACCAGGCAAGCAGATGATAGTAACTGTGCCACGCCTTCATTAGCAAATTCCAAGGAAGCAAACGAGATATCGCCGCTTGTAAAGGGAAGAGTTAATCATAGAACTTTCTTTGCAAAGTTCAGCGCCCTTATAGAACAGGCGTGTGGCTACCTGTCGGGTAAAAAGTGATCTCCCACAGTTTCAAATGAGGTTTTTATTGGCCGCTTTGCCATGCAGGAAGGTCGGGGATCGGATGCCATCTTTTAACGAAATCGCCACTGCAAAGCCCATGATTACCCGGTCGATAGAGTTATCCTGTAATATTGAAAGGTAAGAGGACACAAGAGCTTTAGATGGAATCATGGCAAAGATAAATCCCTGGAAAGTGACAGGGTACAAAGGGGGACAGAACGTTGTTTGCATTGTAAAAGGTGCAGAACAAGGTGGCTACGAAGTTGTCATCAAAAAAGACAATCTCCCCGGCTTTATCAAAACTATTGAAACCCTGAAACCCGGCACTGAGATTCTTGCCAAGTTCGTTTGCGTACATAAAGATCGAGTGTTACTCAGTCCGATTTTCCAAGAAAATCGTGGTGTGCCAAATCAAAGCGTCACCGGCAGCGTCAATTGGCAAGAACACAATTTAGACGAACTAGACGCAGCCTACGAAGAAAAGTCACAAGAGATGCGTGCTTATCGCGGTGTGGATGAAACCGGAAGCAATCCAACGGTGCAACCGCGCAACATGGGAAGCGCGCCGATTCTCCCGCAACAAGGCGGCAATCAAGCCTACGCTCCTCCTGACCAACAGCAGTATGCACCACCTGGATATCAGGATCAGCAATATCAAACAGCCAGTCAACAGCCTGTAAATGAAGAACAGTGGCAAGCGCCCAATGAGCATACGCCCACCAAACGTTTTCGTTTACGACGAGCCATCGATTTGGTGATGCCACCACCTGATGAAGAAAGTCTCGAAAGTTTGAAGACTTTCAAAATCTCAGATTATGACCTTGAGTGGTTAATAACTGACGTAGAAGGCGGCATGCGTACCGGCTGTCTCAAAGCGACTTCAGAATCGAAAATGTCACGCGCGGCCATTCTGCTCTACAAAGGACGCGCAGTAGGTTGCATTTACGGATGCAAGTCAAATCCGGATGCCAAAGCTACAGAAGAATCGCTCACACTCACACTTTCTGATCTCGAAGCATCAGATACCATGGTCACCATGTACGACTTGCCCGACGAAGCAACACTAGCTATGTCGGCCCTGTTCCTCGGTTACACATTGCCGAGAGAAGATAACCTGGACAGCCGCTCATACTTTGACAATGTGATGAACTCTTTTGTTTCTAATGCCAGTACCGCATGTGTTGTTCTAACTATTCCTTCGACTAAATCAACTTATCTGATTTTTGTCGGCAAAGGCAAATTTGGTGGTGCCTTCTTCGTCGAAGAACAACAGTTCACCAAAGATCGCAATGCCATTTATCAATTATTTGAATCTGACGCCAATGCACAAGTCGAAGTAAGTTTACTCAGTGCTGATGCCACCGCGCCTGGTGTGCGTTTTGGTTACAGCCTGACTATGGCAAGAAAATCGCGACCAGCTTTTTAAACTGATGGTCGATGAACCACCAGAAGAAGTCGAAGAAGAAGAACCAGCCAAACCAAAATTGACAGTGTTGCGCGGTGGAATATCCGACAAGCCACGCCAACCTCGAGCTGCATATTTAACTAAGACTGGTGCTTACCACGGATACAAAGGAGGCCGGAACGTAGTCTGCCGAATAGTCTGCGAAGAGCGCAGCGGTTACGCTGTGGTTATTAAAAAGGACAATCTGCCTGGCTTTATCAAAACTATAGAGAAGCTCAAGTTAGGCAGTGAAATTTTAGCCAAGTTCGTTTGCGTGCATAGAGGTCGAGCTTTATTAAGCCCAATCTTTCAAGAATCTAGCGGCCCTGACCAGGACACCTAATTTCAAAAAAATACCTTTAAAGGTATTTTTTCTGCGAGAGAACAGACCATCAACTACTCTACCTTCGACCAAAGAACTAGTTTCGAAAGTATTTGTTTCAAAAAAAAACCGCAGCCCTGCAAAAACAATAGCGACCCCTACAATCAAGTAAGGGCCGCTATCAAATCGAATGGAGACTAACGCCTCAAGATTTTATTCTTGATCGCGGTGCTCGCCACCATATTCAGTGTTTTCGCCTTCTTCCGAACCAGAACCAGATCCAGAATCTGATCCGTAAGCATTGCTTGTAATCGGAATACGCAACTGACCGAATTCATTGTCACCTGAATCACTATTTGAACTAGACTCAGGTGTGCCTTGATTGTCGTCAGCGCCAAACAAAGCTGGCTCTTGATGCCACGGTGCTTCGCTATCAGATGTTCCACGCAGTGCATTAGCGCGTTCATCTTCAGCACGGTCAATGGCTTCTTGCTCGGCTTTTGTTTTCAGTCGATAAACCCCTGTAACAGGATCCACTTCAGCAGCAATTGGAGTCTCTGGCTCTTCTACCGGTGCAGAATAAGCGGGTGACTGTTCATGCTGATCGGTGTTTTGGTGTTCACCTTCAGGCGCGTGCCAATTTTGCTCAGCTGCATTCTCAGTAGATGGTGCAAAAGCCGAATTAGGGTTAATCAGAGCTTTTGCAACGTCTACGCCGAAATCAACCGCTGTTTCCAAAATATGACCGAACTCAGCGCCGGCAAGTTTTACCGGTTCGAGAAAGTCATGAGTGGTCGTCGGTTTGTCATCTGAATGATCTGAATGACCGGACTGACCATGTGATTCGCCGGCGTTAGCCTCAGAATGTGAATCCATTTCCTGGAAAACACTTTCTACAGCTGATACGCTGCGTGCCAGATCAGACGCCATATCTTGATCGTCTTCGCTGTCGTCATCATCATCATCTGAATCGGTCAAGCTATTTCTCGTAACTGCATGACCATGAGCGTGTTCTTCTTGAACATGAGCTACTTCATCATCTTCATCTGGATCTTCAAAGCGCTTTGAAATTTTTCCCGAACCGCGTGGGTCAAGCAGATCTTCAGGCATTTGAGCCAGAATTTCTTCAGGCACATCGTCAAAATCGTGACCATGCTCATCTACATCATGCGCATCATGAGATAAAGCATGCTCGTGAGTATGACTATCTTGCACTGATGGCAATACTCTGCCACCCATGGCGGAAGCAGCTTTGAGCGGTTGACTGCCGCCTCTGCCTCTAGATCTGCCTCGGCGGTTTTCTTCATCGCGATTTCTGAAGGCGATAATTCTACGATCTTCTGGTGGTCCAAGTTCCAGTTGAGGAATAACACCCTGGCCCACACAGCTGGTGCACTTAATCGAGAACAATTCTCTTAAGCTCTGGCCCTGTCTGCGACGAGTTAATTCAACTAGTCCCAAATCAGACAGTTGTCCAATTTGTGGCTTGGCGCGGTCTTCTTCAAGAGCGCGTTGGAAAGCTTCTAAGACCTGTTGTTGATCCTTTCTGCTGTCCATGTCGATAAAGTCGACAATTACCATTCCGCCAATATTGCGCAAACGCAGTTGGCGTGGAATTTCCTGAGCCGCTTCCAGGTTAGTGCGGCGCACTGTTTCAGCTTGCGTACGCGAGCTGGTGAAGCGGCCGGAGTTGACGTCGATTACTGTCAGCGCTTCTGTTGGTTGCACGTTCAAGTGACCGCCGGAAGGCAATTCAGCTCTATCTGATAGAGCAGCTTCAATTTCACGATCGATCCCTTTAGCTAAAAGCAAAGGAGTTTCGTCAGTGTGGAATGAAACCTTGGTTTGTTTGCTGGCCCAGCCGCTCAAGTATTCCTGAGCACGTCTCATACCTTCTGGACTGTCGGCGATGATTTCGCTTACTTCGTGTGAATAAGCATCGCGAATGACGCGGAAGAGCAAATCTTGGTCTCTGTAAATCAGAGTGGGCCCGATTGACGCTTCTGCTTCAGAAACGATGGTTTGCCAGCGGTCCCAGAGTTGTTCGAAGTCTTCGAATAATTCTTGATCGCCCTGGCCTTTGGCTTCAGTTCTGATGATGAGGCCGACGCCCGGAGGCTTCATTAAGTTGACCACCGATTTCAGTCTAGCGCGTTCTCTGGCTTCAGAAATGCGGCGTGAAATTGATACTCCGCGCTCTTCAGGCACCAGCACCAAAAATCTTCCTGGCAAACTGATTGCAGTCGATACGCGAGGGCCTTTGTGGCCGGTTGGCTCTTTGGTGATTTGCACCAGAAGCTTTTGTTTAGGCACGAGTCGCTCTTTAAGCGGCCCCTGTCCAGGCACGTCGTTAGCGTGTAGGAAACCCATTTTGTCTTTGCCTAGATTGACGAAAGCGGCGTCAATACCGGGGAGAATATTCTCCACCGAGGCTGTGTAGATGTCACCGAGGAGCAGCTCGCCGCGATTGACGAAGAACTCGACCACTCGGTCGTTCTCCAACAATGCAGCAATATTATCTTGCTCCGAAATGACGATTGACTTTCTCATAATTTCCCTCTAAATGGAATTTAAGTGTGTGAGCTCACCGTGGAAAAATTGATGCTCGGTTGAGTCAAAAGCTCAAGCCGAGTGACACGCCAGTTGAGATTCAGTGCAGGGCATAAAAGCCCCAACAGATCAGTCGGTTTTGTATGGCCAGCTGCTCCGGTCACCATCTCAAACTCGAGCGTGGGTGGCTCATCGTTTGGTCTGGATAAAAGTTTCAAACTAGTGATGCCCGGCCTTATATTTTTGACTTTTTCAAGCGAGCGGCCCTGAGCATTTTTATCTCTAGTATTTTTCTTTGATGAATTAGTTTCTGACACCTGTGCAATGAGGTGTTCGCTATTCATCAATTCTTCAATGCCGGTTGTTAACGCTTCGACTAGATCAGCAGAGGAAGCTGTTTGACCGACCAATGATGAGTCTTGAAGCACATGCAATTCAGCTCTGTATCGAGCTGAAGTAACTATTGAAGCAATTGATGGTATTGCTTGAGCGTTGCCGTTGATGGGCAAGAGCTTGGGCAATTCAACGCAATCGATAATTTGCACTTCAGGAGGTAATTGTTGATTGATTCTTTGCTTAAACTGTTCGCAAGTAAGATGCTCGACTAGCTCGATATCGGCTAATTCGCGCAATCCTTCCTGGAAGAGCGGCAAAGGACAGGCCAGTGAAAGTTTTGGCTGTGGATTGAAGCCCTGGGTGTAAGCCATTTGCAAGGCTGCACGTCGGGCTGCTCTGACGAGCAGATTCTGCATGTCGAGGTGGCCGATGAAACGCAAGTCGCCGGTTTTGGTAAAGGCAAAACGCAGTCGACAATGTGTATCAGGGGTATCGGCAGCAGGCGCTTGAGGCGCTACAAAAAATAGTGACGGGTGTGATTCACCGTCTGAAGTATTAGCGTTGAGTTCTTTGACGAAGGGATTTTTCTTCATCACTTCAACGTTCGGATTGGCAAGAGTATGGGTGGTATCGAGTTCGGTGCAGATGCCGCAAGCGTGGCAAGTGTTCTCTGTGCAAGCGGCGGTTTCAACGGCGTTTACGGCCTTTTCCCATTCGCGCTTGAGCCACCAGTCATGCAAACCAATGTGCACTACGTCGAAAGCCTGACGCGAACCAACTTCTAAATCGGGGCAAGCCAGATCTTCTAAAGTGACACCGAGAGACTCGGCTGCTTTCTCCCAAATTTCTGGTTTATAGCGGTCGTCCCAGGCATCAAATACGGCGCCACCTTGCCAGGCGCGATAAATCATTTCGCCCACTTTTCTATCGCCGCGAGAAATGGCGGCCTCAAGCAAACTGATGGCGGGGTCAGTGACGTTCAAAGTCACTTTACGCATTCCTGACTCTCGCAGTTTTGCACGCAGAACGGCATGGCGTCTGGCAGTTTCGCGTGGGTTGACCTGGCCGAACCATTGAAACGGAGTAAATGGTTTTGGTACGAAATTAGAAATGGTGCAGGTAATTTCTAGAGCTTTTTTATGATTTTCAATGTCGGCGCGCCTGATTACATTGCAGTGATGCTCAGCTTCTTTCAAGATGTCGATGATGCCTTGTAAATCGCTGTCATCTTCAAAAGGAAGGCCGCACATGAAGTAAAGCTTGACCGCCGCCCAGCCAGATTTATAAGCCGACTCAATAGCGCTGATAATTTGCTGGTGGCTTAAACCTTTGTTGATAACCGCTCTGAGTTTTTCGGTGCCGGCTTCAGGTGCCAGAGTGATACCACTTTTGCGCACGGCTTTGAGTTCTTCGGCAATTTCTAAATTCATGCGATCAGCGCGCTGACTCGGAAACGAAAGCGAAGCGCGAGTAGTACTGTGCTCACGATTGAGCGCGCGCACAGAGTCATGCAAAGAAGTATAATCGCTGACGCAGAGCGAAAGCAGTGAATACTCCTCATGACCTGAGTTGGCTAATGCTTTCTTGGAAAGTTCGAGCAAATCGGCAGCAGATCTTTCGCGCACCGGTAAAAATGTATAGCCAGGTTGACAGAAACGGCAACCGCGATCGCATCCGCGACGCACTTCTAAAGTTTCGCGATCATGAACCAGAGCCAAGTAGGGCACCAAATTAGTGGTGGGCTGATTGCTATCTGTCAGTGGTGCAATTTGACGCAAAACTCTCTGGGGAACGACAGCCTGTCTAAGCGCCTCTAATTGTTCAAAATGTTCCGGTAATGCCGCTTGCAAACTGTCCACCACAGTTGACAGGGCAACAGGTGTGACCACAACATCATGTTGTTTAAGATCGTAAAGCGCAGGCACATAGACGCCTGAAACTTCGCTGGCCAGTTTTGTCAGTAGCCACTGCCTGTAGTGCGCTGATAAGTGTGGCTTACTTTCCACGGCCTCAAGATGCGCAGCCTTAAACTCACGCACGAGGTTCATTACAGCCGGAATGGCCAATTCACCGTCGCCGATGATAAAGAAATCCATGAAGGGAGCCATCGGCTCAGGATTGACCGACGAAGGACCACCACCGAAAATCAGTGGGAATAACTCGGTGCGCTCGTGAGCTTTGACCGGCAGTTGGGCCAGGTCGAGCATGTTGAGGACATTGCTGTAAGTAAGCTCGTACTGCAGTGAGAAACCCACGAGCTCAAAATTGTATAGAGGCTGCCTTGATTCGAAAGCAAAAAGCGGCACCCCTGGTTTAGCTTGACGCATGAGCGTCTCCAGGTCTGAAGCCGGCGCGTAAGTGCGATCTACAAGCAGACCTTCGAAGTCATTAACTAGCTGATAAAGAATTTTAAGACCAAAATTGGACATGCCAAGTTCGTACATGTCAGGAAAAGCAAGTGCCAGCCGCACGTCGCAGCTCTCGAAAGGTTTGCGCCTGGCGCCCCATTCATTGCCCAAATATTGCCCTGGTTTGAAAACTTGGGGCAAAAACTGCTCCACAAGCAATTCAGAAATCTCTTTGCTCGATTTTCTCAGGGTGCTGACGCGAGAATTGATGATGACCTTTCTCCAAAGACAAAACGGTCGTAGACCGCGAAAAATGCCTGAAGATGCCAAATGAAAAGGTTTAACAGCTCGGAAGCGCCGCAGCGGCTTCGGAGAATATGCAATGGCATCTAAAGGTTTCTTGAGCTCAGTGCGTCCTCAAGTACATAAATTATAACCTCCTTTAGCCTTCAATATAATTGGCATAAAGTTTAATTTCCTAAATGTTCACTCGTTTTCTGCACAATGGCTCAAAATTTCCAGGGGTGACCATGCACTTCCCCCACTTTACTTCTCCGTGCTATAGTCGCTAAAAGCCCATTCACAATACATAACAAATGATCCTAGAGGCCTTCGCCGAATTTTTGCGCAAAGTTCCTGAGTTGCCAGCCAACCAGGCGCTTTCTGTTTGGCTCTGGGAGAGGCTAAAAGATCCTCCAACCTCGGCGGTAGACCAGGTAATTCATTGCGAGGTGGGTATCGGCAGGCACAGCAAACTCAATCAGTCTCCTAACCTTAATCGCTCACGCAAAATCCGCCTGCCGCAAGAGGCCGAACTGGCTATCAAGAGCCAGAGCAAACATGCAAGCATCGAGACCGGAGCTGAAATCGGATACTTCTTTGAAGGCGCTTCCAGCTCTGGAGTGCGACTTTTGAACAGCCTTTACGAATATTCTATGAGTTACGAACAGCAAAAGTGGTCACGCTTTGTGCACGGAGTTAAAGCCAGCGATTTTAAGTTGGAGCAATAGTTTTAAAGTCTAGCCCGGCCGCCGGGAACATAGCTGGTGCTTTAGTTGTCTTTGTTAGACAATTGGTATCGCACTTTAGAAAAGGTTTTGAAATGTCAGCTTTAGCCTTCGGGCAATTACTTGAACGAATTATGTTTTTAGGTTTCGCGGTCAGCCTGGGCGTCGGCTTAGTTGCTTTTTGCAGTGGAGCGATAGCCGCTGATGATTTAAAGCTGAAAAAGGGCATTTCATTCGTCCAAGATATTGACAGCGGTTTTCCTATTGAATGCCAGAAGCTCGATGATTGCGCACTTGAACCAGGCAAAGCCACGGTGCTTTTCTTTGGTGCATCGGGAGATTTGAACACTAATCGCCAGGCAAAAAGGTTAGTAGATCTCTACAAGCAAACTAGCACCAAACCAGTCAAATTTATTGTCATCGACGTTGACCACACACAAAATGATCAAGCTCGCAGTCTGTTGAAGAACCACTACAAGGGCTACATTCCCTTTGAAGTGATCCTTGATAAAAGTGGCAAAGTCTCGTGGAGTTCAATTGGTGAAGTTGAGTCTTCAGTATTGAATCAGCAACTTGATAAAGCTTTGAGCGCTACCCCTTAATCATTTGCATCAGCACCACCGGCGATATCAATAACCTTTAGCCATGCCCATGCAACGGTTCATGATTATTTGTGCCTCGCTATCACCAAGGGGCTAATCATGAATAACTTTGCCAACAGGTTGCCTGCCTTTGTAGTAACCATTCTTTTGCTCGCTGGCTGCGGGTTGGCAGATAGTGAGAAGACTGGAGTTGAGGGTAACAAGTTTGTTTCTGCAATTTTGACTGACCAAATAGATGGCTGGAAACCGGACAAGTTGGTTCCTGTTCTCAGTAAAAAAGTGTCCGCCAAAGACGTAGAGAAAATTGTGACGTTATACTCCGAATCATTGGGGCCATTGAAGTCGTTCTCAGTGCCTAAGTCAGACAATGGACGGGCTTCGGTATATATTGGAACAGAGGAGAAGCCGAACTTTACTGGCACTTACAGTTCGAAGCTAGTGTGTGCAAATGGTCCGGCGGACTTCACTGCCGCCGTCTCCCGCTACGGAACGAAGTGGCAGCTCGATTCTCTGGATATCGAGTCTGAGCTCATTCGCACGGCTGTAGAAGGAAAAATCGCTCCGGCCGCGCATGAAGCAAATGTTGTTTTGCACAAGGCCTTGGATACCTGGGATCCAAACGTAATCGTCAAAGCTGCAAGTGTCAAAATGGGCGAAGATATTAAGAGAAGCCCACTGGTGTTACCCGGTATTTTTAAAACATCATCCTTGGCCTTGGGGAAGGTGAAGAAATATCCGAAATTACAACTTCAGGGATTGGACCAAATCAATGGCGTCGAAGTGGTGAAGGGCGCTCTGCATAAAATCCAGTTCGAAAAAGGTGAGGCCGACGTATTTTGCAGCATGGTAAATGAAGACGGCAAGTGGAAAGTTGCTGGATTCAAAATTGAGGTTGGGCGCGGGCGAGCAGACAAGTAAATCACTGCACCTGGACTCAGCACCACCGGCGATATCAATAACAGTGTTAGGAACTTTTTTAGCCGGCCAGAGTAACTGTTAAATTTCACTGGACATGCCCTCTTTCTGCTTTAGAATAGAGAAAGAGGATTAAACATGATCATACTTCGCTCGGCAGTGACCAGACCGATGCAGCGCGCGATGCGGGGGCTGCTCATTATTGCGGTGGTGATTTTCCTCAGCTGGATTGCCAGTAGTTGGATTAATCACGAAGAGCTGTATGCGGCAAAGCCTGAAACGGCCAAGGCTTTTGTGCAGTGGTGGGTGACCAAGGCATTCGATTATTCACCTGACTCGCTAAATCAGCATAACCAAGCAAAAAACTTGATGTTGCCTGAAGCACTGGCCGATTTTGATCAAACCTTTTGGACCAACTCAGCAATGGAGGAGTTTGTAATAACCGATATTTCAAACCCTTTAGTTGAAAAATCAGACGCTAAGGTGCGCGTAAAAGGCAAGTGGAAGTTTAATCGAAGCGAAAACACATACCACGACGTAGAACTAGAGTTTAAAGTAAGCAGAGAACTCGGTGGTTATTACATCAGTGATTGGTCTGTGGAACGAGGCCAGCTTGCTTATCACTTGTTCAAAAACTTTGGCAGTCGCTTAACCAAGGATCAACTTCGGATTTTGAAACAATATGAACAATATGATTGTTATCACACCCTGCGGTGAATTAAACCGCTCAATATTTCTTCCGGCATAACAATCGATCCCATCATCGAAGCGTATTCTTCGAATGGGCCGTGGCAATCAGATCCACCAGTTACGACCATGTTGAGACGCCTTGCCATCTCCACATATTGTTCAACCAAACTCGGTGAGTGCACGCGGTGATATGCCTCAATTCCAGCCAAACCTGCTTCGCGCAATGACTCTATCAGCGGTATCACATAATCTTCTTTGCCAGGATGCGCAATTGAAGGCAAGCCGCCTGCCTTAATAATTGCCGCAACCGCGTCATAAGGGCTGATACTGTGCCTCTGCGCATAAAACTTAGATCCGCGCACCATAAATTTTTCATAGGCTGAAGTTACATCAGGTGCACCACCAGCACGAACAATTGCTTCAGTTAAATGCGCTTTGCCGATAGCTCCTTGTCCGGCACATTCCTGCACAGACTCCACAGTTATTTCCACCCCGGCCGATGCCACAAGCTTGATGCAATCAAGCACATGCGCGGCCCTGGCTTGTTTTTGCAAATCTATTGTCGCCAGTAAATCGCTATTTTCTCGGTCGATAAAATAGCCAAGAATATGAACGTCATGACTGTTACCCAGGTCATCGCAAAATATTGTATTCAGCTCGATGGCGGGAATAACTTCTACCCTGCCGCGGGCCGCCGCTAAAGCACCTTCGATACCACTGACAGTGTCATGATCGGTTAAAGCAATCGTCTTCATACCGATTTTGACTGCGTGCTCTACCAGCTCCTGTGGCGACCAGGTGCCGTCAGAGTGATGACTGTGCAGATGCAGATCGAACATCAGTCGTAAAATCTCACTCGCGTAATATTTTGCGCTTTACCGCTTTCTGGATCAACTGTAATCAGCACACCACAGCAAACGGTGGGGCCACTAGCAATCTCGAATCGCGAAGGCAACTGTTTAATCATGCGCCTGAATACGCCCTCAGTTGCCATGCCAATCACGCCGTCAGTCGGGCCGCAGCAACCGGCGTCGGTAATATAGGCAGTTCCGTGATGCAGCAACCTTTCGTCGGCAGTTTGGACGTGCGTATGTGTGCCCACAACTGCTGACACTTTTCCGTCTAAATACCAGCCCATGGCCACTTTTTCAGCGGTGGCCTCTGCGTGTAAATCAACCAGAATGATATTTGTTTCTTCCTTCACTTTTGCCACCAATTGCTCCGCCACTAGAAACGGTGACTGCAGCGGCTCCATGAATACACGCCCCATGACATTGATCACAGCCAGTTTGTACGCGCCTTTAGTCAAAATGCAATAGCCGTGGCCGGGTGTGCCTTCGGGATAATTGGCAGGGCGCAAAAGTGTGGGCTCTTGGTCGATAAAGTCAAAAGTTTCCTTGCGATCGAAAGTATGATTGCCGCCAGAAAATACATCGACGCCGACTTCCTTGAGATCGGCTATATTGTCCTTTGTAACGCCAAAGCCATGCGCGGCGTTTTCGACGTTAACGACCACAAAATCAGGAAACGCTTCACTGTGCCCATTATTAGCAGCCGAACCATCTCTCAAGCTCTGTAAGTATTTTTTCACCACAAGCCTTCCCGGCTTGCCTATTACGTCGCCAAGGAAGAGGATGGTAATTGTCTGATTAGAGATGTTGTCTGAAGGCATCTTTAGAGCTTACACCATAGAGTCTTTTGGAAATCACGATGCTACCGCCTGTAAGGAAATATGAGTCTGTTAAAAAATTCGCGCACGCTGCGGGTTTGACTCTTTGTTTAAGCTCTCTTATGTCTACGAGCGCACTGGCTGCAAAAGATGGGCCGGCACTGCGTCCTATTCCTGATGCCGTTTTAAAAAAAGTCGAACCGGTTACGACAACTAAGACAGTGGCGGTGACGAAACCTGTTGCCACGCCCGCTAAAGAATCAGTATTAGACGCGACCAAAACCAAAGTGGACGTTAAAGCGAAAACTAAGCTTGATGAGAAAGTAAAAGCAAACGCCAAAGAAGATGCGAAAGCGAAATCAGAAGCAGATGCCCAGGCTAAGGCCGATGGCAAAGCAGCAAAGAAAGCCGCTCGCACCGGCCGCGGAGCCAGCATGGTGCCACCACCACCACCCAACACTCCCACAATGCTGTCTGACCCGGCCATGATGGCTATGGGTACCGGCCTGTATGGAATGCAAGTTGAGTACATGAGCAAAGAAGCGCTCAAAGATCGCATCAAAGAAGTCTCTATTCAATATAAAGATGCATGCGTACAGCTGGCTGCAAAAAAAAGTTCACAGACCGAACTGCAAGACCGCGCCAAAAATTTCGAACAATTATATGCGGAAGGCGTTGTCAGCCGCCGGGAACTGGAAACCACTCAGAAAGAAGCCATTGGTTCAAATGATGATATTGCCAGGCTGGAAAACAACTGTCGTGAATTAAAATCGCTCCTGGAGCGCATGAATAAGCGACTTGCGGCTGTGACACCAAAACCATTAAACAAAGCAAGCAAAATGACAGTCAAGAAAAAGACTTCAGTAAGCCCGAGAGCTGCCAAGTAGTCGATTAATGAACGCAATGCGAAATTAATAAATTAAGCTTGCTCACTATGAAGCTTGAGAACAATGCGACTTACAGCTTGGGCAGGCTTTTGTACCCCACCCAAATATAGAATCGCCGCTCTCCATGAGATTTCTCTATAGTTGAGGCAGGATGCCAAGCCTGAAAAGCTTGAATATGAACAGGTTCTCAGGTTCACAAGCGCAATGGCAAACGAATAAGGAAAATCCGCATATTAACTGGGTTTCGCGCTAACATATCGAGCACAGGAACAGCAACACCACTTCTGAAGACGGCACCAGAACTCGTTCTGGAGTGCGGTCGCTGACGGCGATTTCGGCCTGCAATTGTGCAAGACCGGTCTTGGAGCGGGTTCACGTTCAAAATTACGACACAATGGAGAAGTAATTAAATGTACAACCGTAACAACAGAGAATTCGGCCACAGAGAATTCGGAACCAGAGAAGTCGGCATGCCTTTGAGAAATCACCTCAACCGCGCTCACTACGGCTTCGACAGCTATACAAGACCAGTATATGAATACGGCCACAATCAGTTCGATATTCCTTGCGCTGATATTCTTGAACTCGACGATCAATTCGTACTCGAACTCGCTCTTCCAGGTGTTGTTCTTGACGATATCGAACTCAAAATTGAAGGCCGTTACCTCACAGTAATTGCTAAGCGCACACCAACCATGTTCGAAGAAAAAGCAATGTATCTTCGTCGTGAATTGCCAGCAACACTGATGGTTCGTGAATTTGAATTCGAAACAGAAATCGTCTGGGAAAATGTAGAAGCTCGCCTCGACCGCGGCTTGCTCTTTATCAGCTTGCCTAAAATGGAAGCTGCTCTGCGCATTCCTGTATCACATGGTTCAATCGAAGGTCATGTATCTTCAACCAAAACTCGCACACTGAAAACCGAAGTTCGCTCCGGTAAAGAAATCTCCATCAAATAATTTGTTGGCGAAAGTTCAGTAAAGTTGAAACAGGGAGCTTTAGAGCTCCCTGTTTTTTTATGTTCGTGCAACTGATCGTTTGCAAGCGTTTTCTACTATGGAGTCTTTGCACCAAAAGTCTGAGAAAAATAGATTTTCTTCCAATGTTCATCACCAGTCCTGGTGCCGTCGATGTTGTAGTCGATCACCTTGCTATTCAAGCGAATATTTTTCTTGGTGTGCCAGCCAACAGCCTCATAAATATTACTTTCATAAAAAGAAATAGAAAATTCCTGGCTACCATCGAGATTGATTTCATAAGACAGGTCAGGCCCTGTGCCTGTCTTTTCTGCTTTGTTGATCTGTTGTACTAATTTCATTTGTTCGCCATAAGGCAGCGTATTCAAATATCTGGCGAGTGGCGCTAAAACTTCGTTTACATCTATATAGCCTGGCTCTGCGCTGTCTAACTGTTCAGCGTATTCTCTGGCTCTGACGTCACCCATTGCACACCTCCACTAAATTCAACCTGCAATTGAATCTAGTCATTAGTTGTTGCGAAGTTGCGAAGTTGCTAATTTGGACTTAGTTGGCCTTGCGATAACCATAACCAAAATAAATGGCAAAACCAACCGCCATCCAGACCACAAAACGAATCCAAGTAGCCACCGGCAAGCTAAGCATCAAAATGAAACAAGAAATAATTCCGGCCCATGGCACCAGTGGCACAAGCGGGCATTTGAATGGCCGGTTAGTATTGGGCGAACTTTTTCGCAAGAACAAAACCCCAGCGCAGACGATGATGAAAGCGGCCAGTGTACCGATATTTGTCAACTCAGCAGCTTGACCAATATCGACGCAAAGCGCAGACAAACCAACGAATAAACCTGTCAAAATTGTCGGAATGAAAGGCGTGCGATATTTAGGGTGCAACCGGGCAAAAAATGCAGGAAGCAATTTGTCACGCGCCATGGCCATAAATATGCGCGGTTGGCCCATTTGAAAGACCAGCAAAACTGAAGTCATTCCGGCTAAAGCACCCACCGAAACAAGCAGGTGAGCCCATGGTGCACCGCCGACAGCAATAGCTGTAGCAACTGGTGCTGCGTCGTTGGCATAATTTTGATAAGGCATTATCCCTGTCAAAACCAGCGACACAAGTGCGTACAGAATAGTGCAGATAATCAGTGACCCGATCATGCCGATGGGCATGTCGCGCTGTGGATTTTTGGTCTCCTCAGCCGTAGACGATACCGCGTCAAAACCAATAAAGCTGAAAAACACAATAGCGGCACCGCCCATGATGCCGACAAAACCAGAGGGGGCGAAAGGCACCCAGTTAGAGGGTTTAACTAAACCGCCACCATAAACAATGAAGAAAATCACAACCACTACTTTGATGACAACAGCTATCGAATTAGCAAAAGCGCTTTCTTTAATGCCTACGATTAAAATCCAGGTCACCAGGGCCACGATGATAAATGCCGGTAGATTTATGGCAAACGCATGACCAAAAAATACAGGTAAATCGAGGCTGGAGTAAAGATGTGATTGCAGACTGCCCGCGGCTATAGATTTCTGCAATGCCAGGGCCGTGTGCACATCTGACGTTAGCCAGAGCGGCAGCCCACCTCCAGTCAGCCCATAATAGACGTGCAAAAAATGCTCCGACCAGCTCACGGCCACAGCAATATTTCCCACCGCATACTCGAGAATCAGATCCCAGCCGATAATCCAGGCGATCACTTCGCCAAGCGATGCATAGGCAAATGTATACGCCGAACCTGATACCGGAATCATGGCTGCCAGTTCGGCATAACAAAGTGCGGCGAAACCACAGGCAATGGCAGCAATCAGAAATGAAATAACAAGAGCCGGGCCGGCGCCTTCGCGGCCCATGGAGGCGCCCATAATCAAGTTGAGCAGCGGTGTTGACCAGAATTCTTTGGCGCTTTGCAGTTGCCCGGCAGCGGCTGTGCCCGTCAGGGCAAATATGCCCGAGCCGATTGTGGCGCCAACACCAAAGGCAAGCAAATCAAAAGCAGTTAGGTGTTTGGTCATCAACCGGTCGGCGTCATAAGCCTCATCGACCAGTTCTTCAGGCGACTTCTTTTTTAACAGTTTGGTCAGCATCAGGGTAAGTTTTCTGTCTTCTTGCTTGAATTGCCGGCTTGATCGAACACTTGAATAGTGATTTTTTTAGCGCCCTTTGGCACCGTCACATTTTCGGCTCCAAGTGTAGCGCTAAGAGAGTCAGAAAGTGGTGAATTGCCTAAACCGTTTTGATCGGCGGCTGCAATGGGGGCAAGAGCAAAAGCATCTTGATCGTCAAATTTATAGGTGGCGTCGGCAATACATGAAACATTGTCATGGGCGACTAGCTTGATAGACAGCCCTTGTGAGCCTTTGGCCACTTTAATGCTATCAATTTGCGGTTGAGTATTGTCAACGGCAATAGAGCGCACGGCAATTGCAGATTTTTCATGCTCAGGATTAGACGGCTTGTCGCTCACCTTAATGCGCATCAAATACAGACCATCTTTTACTTTTTTAGTCTCAAAACTGTAGGTAAATTTCTCAGTTGACGAATATTGCTCACTCGATTTTTCAGCTTCATCCGCTTTAGCTGATTTATCCTTCACTTTAGCTTTCTTAGAAGTGCTGGTGCTGGCTTCAGCCGCAGTGGTAGCTGCTGGTTCTATATCTTTAGCTGGATCTTTCGCTTCGATTTCTTTGGCATCGGGATCTTTAGCATCAGGATCTTTCGCTGGTTCCGGCTCAGTTTCAGTTTTACTTTGCAATTTGCGCAAGAACTGACCGAACATATTTGTTTTCTGCTCTGGCTTAATTTCTGGCTTAATCTCAGGCTGGGTCTCGGGCTTAATCTCAGGCTTTGCCTCTGGTTTTACATCTTTCACATCTGATTTGCTAGGAGTTGTCCCGGTAGCTTTTGACTCAGATTTATCTTTATCTTTTACTTTGCGCGCGGCCTCAGATTTTGCCGCAGCTTCTTTCTCTTTTTTCTTTGCTTTCTCAGCGTCTGACGGCCTGCTGCGTTGATCGCTGACTACAGACTGCCACGAATTTCCGCCATCACTCGAAATATCAAGGCTGAGCAACATATTGTCTTGATCAGGATCGGCGCCTGATATCACTAACGGTATAGTGCCCGACAAGGCCTCGCCGGCCTTAATCGATACTGATGCCACGGATGGTGCGGCGTTGGTTGGCTGGAAAGTAAGGTCTACGCGAGAGACGATTAAGTCGCGCACTTTATGTTTGCCGCCCACAAGTTTCCAGGTCAATTTATATTGAATAAAACGAGCGGGGCCGCTCTTAATCACATAACCATCGCCGTCAGCGACTGCGTCGCTCCATTTGGTCCAAGCAGCATCGGGCTGCGACGTTTCACCACCGCGAGTTTGCACGCTGACGATTTTGTGCAGGTCGTTGCTGTCATCATTGTCAACATTCCCGATGCGAACGCGCGACCAGTTGGCTGGCCTTTGAGCGTCGTAAACAATAGACGAATAAGTAGGACTACCTGATGGCTGAATCTCAAAGGTGCGCACTTGCGCCACATTACTGGTGCCGCAGAAGAGGCGTCCATTTTCATCGGTGCTTAAGGCCATTACCGCTTCTTGTTCTGTATGGCAAACTGGCACAAACAGGGCCTGGTCATTGGTGGCATCGATTTCAATGCGAGTGACATCACCTTCGGCGTCGCCAGCATAAATTCTATCGTCGCGACTGTCGTAATGCAGCGTATAGAAAGCCTCGCTTGCAGCTACGGCATCTGCCTGTCCATTAGCTTGAATGCGAAAGAGTTTGCCGGTTCCTGCGGTTGTGACATACAAATTTCCAGCTTTGTCTCGAGCAATGCCGGTGACGATATGTTCGCCGGTTTCAAATTCGGCTTTAACTTTGAGCGCGCTATCCAGACTATAAACGCAGCCTTTTTCAGCGGTGCCGATATAGACTTTGTTTTCGGCAGCGTTAAAATTCAAAGCCGTGACGTGGGCTTGATTAGTGTCTAGAACCAGGGCCGGAGCGCCATCTGTGACCCGGTAAACTTTGCCGGATCCACTGGTGCCGATAAAAAGATGGCCACTACCGTCACAGCAAAGCGCGCTAACAATCGATTCAGAGACTTTAGCGTACGGCTTGACCGAATCGTCGGCGCCAATGATGAAAACTTCTCCTCCAGGAGTGTTGGCAGCATAGACATTGCCTTTATCATCGGCTGTCAGGCTGGTAATCATCATGCCGGGTAAGGTGGCCACTACCACCGGTGCTGAGTCTCCACTGCTGCTCATCAATTTATTGCCGGCGGCAAAATAGAATTTGCCTCTGGTAAAAACCGAAGTCCAGATGCGGGGCTCTTGATCAAGCGATTGACGACTGAGCTCGCGATAACCAGGAGTGAGGCGGCCCTGGCTCTCAATGGCTACACCGTCGGCTTTACCATTGCGGAAATTTTCTTCAGTTTCTTGACGCCATAAACTGATGGCGCGCATGTGAGGAAATGCCTGGGCCTGAGACCAGAGCTGCACGCTTGATTCTTTAGGCGGGGCGCTGGGAGGCTGGGTAGGCGGAGTGGTAGTGACACTGCTGACAGTGGCAGCACCAGTTGACGAAACTGTGGAAATTTCAGTTTTACGACCAGAATCAATCGTCTTTTTAGCCTGGTCGGTAATCATAATGCCGTCTGCCGGATGAGCCGACTGACTGGGAGAAACCGTATAAGACGGCCCTTTAGCAAAGACCTTGTCTGGCCTTTTCACGGTCACCGCAATAATGTGGCTACCATCCACCAGGTCGCTCATTAAAATGCGCGAGCGCTCTTCTCCTTTTACTAATGACGGCACTTTTGTGCTGCGATCAGAAAAGAAAAGTTTGATCCAGTGAGCGGGCGGATTTTTAAGAATTTCACCACTGAAAGAAATAGATTGCGTAGGCAGTGCCATCACTCCGCAAAGCGCATCGCCACGTTCTTTGCGCATGATTCTGGCAATTAGCTGTTTGAGGGTTTCTGATTGAGGATCCACGACACCAAGGCGGCGGCGCACATTGTCAAACTCATCACCACCACTGACACCAATGGCAACATCACCGTCAGGCATCTCGCGGGGCACGGCAAAGTTCAGAGTTTCTGTATACATAGGTTTAGAGAATGGCTTCATCACCACATTAACGTTCACCGTATCTCCGGGAGCGACCACTGGTTTGTCCACTGAAATACGGTCAATTTTCGAAACCTGGCGGCCATCTTCTGCCACTACGTCAATATTCACGGCGGTAATACTGGCTGGTTCAAAATCATTATCAATCAGCCTGTCGACGATGCTGCCGACGAACCCACTGACGGGGTCAGACTGCACTCTCAGGCGCGCCAGAGCGTCACTGCCGTGGGCAGCAAAGTTAGCAGCAAAACGATCTGTGCGAGTTAATTTGCCCTGCCCTTTAACGTCAATGGCAGAAGTAAGTTTGATTACGTAAGGCACTTCTGATTGATAAGTAGAATCGAGCGCCGACATCATAGTGGCCGTAATAAGGCCTGGGGTGAGTTCAGGATGATCGACCACTCTGCAGTGATAGACTTTTTTCACCCGTCTTTTTTCATCGGTAACACTAATATTGAGGGGAATAAGATTGCTGTAGCGGCCGATTTCACCACCCACAGACCAGGGCCGGTCGGCAAATACCGTGCCGATTACTTGCAGCGGCGAAGAGAGTTTAAATGATACGGAAAGACTGGGCAGCACATCGTGAATGTAAGCAGTAGCCATAGGAAAAGCCACTTGTCCAGCGTCCATGAAAGCGTGACCGAATGCCACCACTTTATTGCCAAAAATGCAGGTGGCGGTGCCGGTTGCCGAGCTTGAAAAATCGCCAGTCGAAAGCATAACTGCCACTGCGCCACCAGGCACCAACTTGACTGTGCCAGCTTCAGCAGCGGCCACAACTTCGGCTTCAGTTGAGACTGCCGATTTTTGACCGTCGCCTTCTGCCTGTGCGATCAAAGTTTTGTTCTTAAACGCTGACGCTTTAGTCTGTGATTTAGCCTTAACCAGACTCTGATTAAGACCGGCATCCAGACCCCCTGAAGCACCAGATGAAACCGCCAGACCAATTGCTCTAAATTTGTCTTTTAAGAACTCCTGGGCTCGCGGTGAATATCCGGCAAGCGCTACCGGTGCCATTAGCGGCACCATTCGCACCGTCGGCGACGAAGCAAATTCGGCTTTAGGCACTGCGGCGGTTCCACCAAAAAGTTCACGTGGAGCGTCTATATAAGCCGGTCTCTGGTATGAAATTTTACGGTCGCTAGCGCCCGGGCGATCGTCAAAAGTAAGCGATTCGAGCATATCTGTGACTGGAGTAACGCCGACAATCGGTTCTTTGGAAAAATCAAAACCATACGAAAGTGCACCGGCCAGACGGTTGTCTATGTAAATCGGTGAGCCCGACATCCCTCGCACCACATTGTTCTTACCCAGGGCGGCACCTGAGCAGCGCACGAGAATCGCGTCTCTGCCGCTCAGAACTTTCTTTATTACACCAATTACTTTGACCTGAAACCTCTCAACCTTCACGCCTTGAAAAACGCTGAGACCGTACCCTTCCATGCCTGGTCTGATTTCGGCTGTGGAAATATATTCGCTGCTCTTAAGATATTTTTTGATAAAAGCAGTGTCTTGAGGACTGTAATGTTCTACCGCCAATTGGTGTGGCAGAGCCGCTTGCGCGGCCTGGCTGTGACTGGCGGCTGAAAGTGCCAGGGCCGGATAAATTCCCACATTCAAAAACAGCACCAGAAAAGCCAGACCAAAAGCCAAGACCCTTTTGACAAGGTGCAGAGAAAAAATATGATTAGAAAACACGGTCACCACGGTAATTCGAACTAGAATTTCTGGAATATGTCACCGTTCCATAGTAACAGTTTGCTAGAATCCGCATTCTAAATGCTAATTATCTAAATGAGAAATATGAATCTTCCTATTACTTCGCCAACACCAAGCCGTCTAACAAAAATCACGCTACTAACAGCAGCCATGCTGGTTCTACCCGGCAAAGCGCTCGCTCAAGGTTCTCCTATTCCAGGGGCAGCACCGTTACCTGGTCAGTTTCAAATTGCAGAGCCAGGACCTTCTCAATTTAGTGCTCCGAGCGACGCGGTCAGCCGCGGGCAGAGCCCTCAGGGCAGATCTCGCTATCGTCAGCTGCCTCTCACTGCTGCCGATGCTAAGCAAAAAATTGACGAGCTCAAGGCCTTGCTGGCCGGCAGTCCGCAAAATGCTCAAGATGGCATTCTAGAAATGGTGGAATGGCTGCAAGATGCCGCCGATGCACATTATCGCATGGCTACCGCTTTTGGCAAAAATGATGCTACAAAGCGCGAAGCCGCTTCAGAGCGACAGCTCACGGCCAGGTTTGGTGAACTAAAACGTGAAGCGCTTTTGCTCAAAGCAGATTTGTTAATTAAGCAAAGACGCGCTCCTGAAGCGCTTGCACCCCTGGTCGATATCGTTATTGCCGACCCACGCGGAGCCACTGGCCAGGCAGCCTATCATCGCCTGCAAGAACTTGGCTTCTCGCAGACACTTCCCAGCGACGTGGCATCTTCAATATCCGTTCAAACAACTACAGTAGTGAAAACGCGGGCGAGATAAATATATTGGGCCGGCGCTGTTGGCTAATTACTAGCAGGTATTGGCCAGTCAATATAGAATGTCCTTACTCAGCAGTCAGGAGCGCCAACAAATGGTTTCGAATTTTAAATTGTCTCTGGCGCTAACAGCCATCGTTGCCTCAAGCTCAGCATTGTCTGCTTCGGCCGACCCTTACCAACTCGGTGTAGAGACACGAGGTCAATATCAAGCTGCTCCTGTTTCCGGAGGTTATCCGGCACCGGTGATGACCCCAGGAGTGCCCGTCTATCAAACGCCGCCTCCTACCCGTCCGCTAAAAGCAAACACTTCCACCAATCGCATGAATGCCGGAGTTCAGCAGCAGCAACCAGTGCAGCGCCCACCCATGCAGGCTTCCGTACAAAGAGTGGCTCTACCGCCAGCTTTTTTAGGGTCGTGGTTGGTTCAAGGTCAACGAACTACAGTTAAGGCAATTAGCGCTGAATTTCAGGCCAATGCTGAGCAAGGATTTAATACCAGCACTCGCAATGTCTGGAATATTAACGGCAGCCCGCAAGGTGGTTACACCATGAGCAATGACCAGGGCGTGTCTACAGCATTGCAAGTGCAAAAGATGATGGGCCCGAATAAAGCGGTAGTCGCCTATCAGCATCAAATGGGCAAAGCAATGGCTCAAGAAATGATCCTCATGGAACTTCAGAATGGTGGCGCGAGCTTCTCTGGAATTGAGAGAATAACCATTGTCAAAGACGGCGTGAAGAGATGCAATGTTAGCTATGCACTGTCAGGCCAACGGCAGCAATAATTTAGAGGAATCGCAGTGAATAAGAAGCAGAACGTCAAAAGAGCCCTGGCTCTTTCGATTGTGGCTGGCGTGTTGTCAATTGGTCAATTGAGTGCGATAGCCGCTGACGAAGAGTTGACTCCACTGCCACTGAAAACCGATCCCCTGCCAATTAGAAATCCTAGCGACTCAGTGGCTCCGCCTATGGTTGAGTTACCGGTGACAGCAGAGCAAGCTGTGGCGGAGAAAAAAGTGACATTGTCTGGCGCAGCCGCCACCGGAACTCCACAATTTAATTTGATGGGAGCCGCGCTTGTAGCCACCAAAGCGCCAATAACTCGCTATATCGGGCCTAAACTCAAATTCGTTGAAGTCACCATTCGCAACAACGGTACTTATCCTGTTGTCATTATTGGCGAAGGCACTCGCGGCCTTGGCGGCGGCGCTAATATTGCGCCACTTGCCGTAGAAACACTTTTAAAATTAGACAATCGCCTGCTCAGCACCAAAGACAAAGTGGCAGTTGGTGGCATTACCCTTGCATCAGCCGCCCTGGCCGGCCCTTTGGCTTACGAAGTCTTCACTGCCCAAGACCACCGCAAACGCAATCTCGGCACGGCTGTGGGCCGTGACGCTGGTCGTCACGAAATTGAAGAAAGCAGGCTCAATCGCCGAGTGATTCTGCCTCAAGATGAAACTAAAGGTTGGATTGCGTTTTACGATGACGCCGCCACTGGTGTCAACAGCTTACTGGTGCCATTGACGTATCCATACAACAACAGCAACGGTTCCGTCACCATTCCTATTAGTGGCACTACGGCCAATGCCAGTCTCAGTGCCATTCCTAGCTGCCGCAACGGCACAACAACTGGTTCCAGTTCACTGTCTGACCCAGGCCCTTTGGCTAAAAAAGTACGATACCGTCCATGATAATCCTGAGGAGGAGATCAACTAATGTTTAAGCTCAACAGAGCCTTAATGGTAGCACTATCAGTGGTGGCACTGATGGTTGCCTGGTTAGCTTGCAGTTCAAACTTTAGCTCAGCTATGGCTGCATCGAAGAAGAATGCCGCTAAAAATACAGGTGACGCGATTGTTTTAATGGAAACCACCAAAGGTCCAATCAAATTGCTGGTCTACAAAACTCAAGTGCCGCTCACATCGCACAATTTTTTAGAGTTAGTAGGGAAAGGCTTTTATAACGGTCTCACTTTCCACCGCTACGAACCAGGCTTCTGTATACAAGGTGGAGACCCATCCGGGAACGGCACAGGCAATTACATCGATCCAAGAACAAATAAACCCCGCCACATCGATTTAGAAATCAAGCCAAATTTAGTCCATGATTCCGCCGGCGTTTTGGCCATGGCTCGTTCAGCTAGCCGCAATTCAGCCAGTTGCCAATTTTATATAACCCTTGCCCCAGCTCCATTTTTAGATGCAAATTACTGTGTATTCGGCAAAGTCATTGAAGGAATGGACGCGGTTAACGCCATTCGCGTAGGCGATAAAATGACAAAAGTGACTATTGCCGATGCCGGCAAATAAGCAGTGCTAAAATTACCGGGATATTAATTACACGGAGGTATCTGGCAGTTAGCTGCCGGAACAAAACTACATGACAGATCCAATTGTAGTGATCGAAACCGACAAAGGTACGATCAAAATCCAAGTACACCAGACCGAAGCTCCAATCACAAGCAATAACTTTTTAGACCTTGTGAGCAAAGGCTTCTACAACGGTCTCATTTTCCACCGCTATGAACCAGGTTTCTGCATTCAAGGCGGCTGCCCAACCGGTTCTGGAACTGGTGGTTATACCGACCCTGAAACCAAACAAAAGCGCAATATCAAACTTGAAGTCAAACCACACCTCAAGCATGATTCGTTGGGCGTAGTCGCTATGGCTCGCTCAAACGACAAAGACTCAGCCAGCTCACAGTTTTATATCACTCTAGGACCAGCCAGTTTCCTCGACATGCAATATGCAGTCTTTGGCAAAGTGATTGAAGGCGACGCGGTTGTTTCACAATTGCGCAAAGGCGACAAAATGACCAAAGTTTCTGTGATGGAAACTGCCAATAAATAATTTTTGTTGGTGATTTAAATCTAGCAGGGGAGGGCTTTGGTCCTCCTCTTCTTTTTCAAAAAAATACCTTTAAAGGTATTTTTTCTAGAGCTTGATAAACCGGCCCGATGTCCACAGACTGCCGCCAGCCCTCGTGGCATGCAGCTTACAGCAACTGCTGATGGAACATGGACACATCCCAGCCTAATTTTCCCATTCCAAAAGTGAGGATCCAAGCGGTTGCGGGCCTCGCACGAAGCCTGGTTTGATATCAGGCATCTCTATGAGGCTCGGGAGGTAAGTAATCTCGCCAAACGGACTGCCAATTTTGGTAACAGGCACGTCGGTTTGAGTCGCGATATCTGCGAACGGAATCGTACCGTTGAGCGCTGAGCCGTCGAGCAGTCCAAGCTGTTGCGCCCACATGCACATTCGAGTCAGGGACACTCGCACCTGGTAGCTGCCTCCTTCCGTAGCGCGGCGGTGCAGTGCTGCAGCGACGCCGGCTGCGCCAGCATAGGCCGCAAGGTAGTCGGCGAAAATCACTTGCACTGGCATGATCGGCGCATCAGTCGCTCCTTCTGCATCACAGTAACCAGACACGGCCACTGCCAACATGTCGAAGCCTCGAAAGTCCGCCCACTCTCCTTCAA
>CASBPX010000084.1 GCA_949127735.1 Candidatus Obscuribacterales bacterium
GACCAGTTGCGAGGCCAAAATTGAAGCCAGCGTCAGCCATTTTATCTTGCTCTTAAGCCCATGCCTGACAACAAGACTTTTAGAGGTCTTTGTGGCCATATGCTCTCCTGGAGAAATGCTCTGTCATTATATGGCCGTTAGCCAATTCTTAAATCCAAATAAAGCCAAGGGCCGCTGTCAAGAGGATTGATAAGATAGGTAAATCGGTAAACTTTAAAGGCCTGCACATATTTCATGACCTTAAATGACCCAAATGCAATACAACAAAGCAATAGCACCACATCTGGTAGCAAGGACACTCCCCCGGAGTTGACACTTCCATTTAAAAGAAGCGTTGCTTGCTTAATCGATGGCCTTATTGTTGGAGCTCTATCTGCCGCTACTGTGTACGCGTTTCTTGCTGCCAGCAACAATCTTGGTGATAATGCTGCATTGATGCCCTGCATTTGCGCCTTTGTTATCGGTTTCGTTGACGTGGTGCTGGCCTGTGGCGGTCTTTTGGTGATCGGAGCACTCGTAGCAGGACATACTGTAAGCGTCAACTCAATAGTTTTCGGAGCATCAACTCCACTGATTTTGAATCATCTCTATCATGCAATCTACGAAAGTTCGGCGAACAAAGCCACTCCCGGCAAAGAGATTATGCAATTGAAGGTAACTGTGCGCGACGGCGGCAGATTATCATTTAACGCGGCAATGCGACGTAATTTTGCCAAAGTCTTGACGGTGACTGTGAGTATCATGCCCTTTATCTATTTGGTGGCAGGCAATCGTCGCCAGATGATTCATGATCGAATCGCAGGGGCCTACGTAGATACTAAGAAAAATGTGGCAGCAAATTTGATGCACGCTGGTGCACCAAATTTAGTGCCCGAAATTGCTAAAATAGAAAAAACTGCCTGCGCTGGAATTGGCAGGCGCGCCGTGGCCTCTATCCTTGATTCATTTCTATACTACGCAATCGTACAACTTACTGGTAGCTTTTGCCTGGTTGCCATGGCCCATGCCGTAGCCCACAATGCTGTCATTGCCGATGTATACATAATAATCGCCTTGCTCGGCTTCCTTTGTATGCTTACAACTGCTTTGACTGTAAGCATCTTCGCCGCCTGCGAATGCAGTCACCTACAAGCCACTCCTGGCAAATTAGTGGCCGGAATCAGGGTAGTCTCTGAGGACGGCGGCAGAATTTCATTTATTCAGGCACTTGCAAAACAATTTAAGCAAGGACTTGCTTACTGTAGTCTGTATCCAATTTTAGGAATAATTACGCTAGTTTCCATGGCTCTGCCTGACCTCGGGCCCATTTTGTTTTTAGGGGGCTATCTGCTCTTTTATGTAGGCTACGGGCTGATTTTGTGTCTTTCCTTCAAAAACGGTCAGACTTTAATGGACCGGGTCTGTCAACGTTTTGTCATTCGAGACTTACCGCCGAAAAGCACCACCTATGGTATCGCTGCTGATACTCCAACACCAATATGGGAAAACAAAGGCTAATTATGAATAAGAAAAGATCATTAGTTTTGGCCGGCATTTTAACTGCTTCGTGCGCAGCCCTGATTGGACCTTCCTTAGCGGGGCAAGAGCCCATGGTAACCGCAACCATGGCCATGTGCGCCGACGCTGTTTTTCGCCTGACAGGCGTAGAGCAAGAAAGTGATGCAGCAGTGATTGCAGTTCAAAAGGGATACGCGTCACGTTTTGGTTTTATTGACAGAACCGGCAAGCAGGTTATTGCCCCACAATATGAACAGACCGCTAGCTTTCATGAAGGCATGTGCGCCGTGCGCGTTAAAAAGCGCTGGGGTTTCATAAATAGGACCGGCAAGATGGTGGTGCCACCAACATATAACCGCGTGCTCGATTATTCGGAAGGGTTAGCACCTGTGAGAGAAGGAATCGTCTGGAGCTACATCGATAAAGAAGGCCGACAGGCGATTGCACCAAATAACTGGAGAACAGCCACAGCGTTTAAGAACGGAGTCGCTCGAGTTGCAGTAGGCGACAAGCAGGGTCTGATCAGAAAGGATGGTAAGTTCATTTGTCAGAATCTTGATGAAATCAGTGAACCTTCTGAATATTTATTCCGCACAAAAAAAGGTTCAAAATATGGTTTTGTAAATAGCAACGGAACGTTGCTTCTGGAGCCGCAATTCAGCGATGCGTCAAACTTTTCGGAATCATTAGCGGCGGTGTCAAAAGATGGCAAGTGGGGTTATATTGACGGCTTCACCCGCATGGTCATACCGCCAAAATTTGACACCGCCGGCGATTTCCACAATGGTGTAGCGGTTGTAAGCGTGAAAGGCAAATATGGATTGATCGATAGAAGAGGTGCGTATCGTCTCCGGCCAGCTTACAGCTATCTCTCCACCATTTTGCCGCCTGAAAAAGCGGTCCATTTCGGAGACAACCGGTTTTCGAGTCTCACGGCAGAAGGTTTGACGCCAATCATCGATAATTCTCTCTGGGGTTTCGCCGACAGCACCGGAAAAATTGTCGTTAAGTGTCAATTTGGCCAAGTTCAACCATTTTCTGAAGGGTTGGCTAGCGTCGCAATATTTGACATGCCAATTGCCGTTGCAAATGCTATCAAAAACGGCAAGATGTACGCTGCTGAGTGCGAAGCAGAAGCTAAAGCAGAAGCGGAAGCTGAGCCGGAAGCTGAGCCTGAAACCGAAGATGAAACTGAATCTGAAACCGACACCGAAACTAAAAACGAAACTAAAACAAATTTAGTCGAAGAAAAAGAGAACCGCTCTACAGAACAGTGAGCGGTTCAGCTGAGTCGCCAACGGCCATTTCGCCAGAAGTTCCCGCATGGTTGAAGATTTAATACATATGTATCAATATTTTATTCATTCTTGGCAATGCACGCTCTAGAACCAATTTAACACTGCTCGTCTTAAGCACGTTGGGCAATGTCAATTCCCGCATCCTTCTAAACTGCTTTAATGTCTCCACACTAGCTAATGTCAGATTCGGGCATTCATTGATGTTTAGCAAAGTCAATTTGTTTTTCAGAGGCAACAGCAGAAGCAAATCACTATCACTAATTGACGTTCCGCTCAAAACTAACGAATGCAAATTCTGCAGGCGAGCAACTGCTTTTAAGTCGTCTGAACTTAATTCGGTTTGGCTCAGATCGAGCTCTTCAATCTTCGGATTAACTCGTGCTAAAACCAGCGCAACCTGATCAATTTTTTCAATATTTAGTGAGAGCAGCCGAGCAAGAACGCCGCAACTAGCCAGTGCAGCACCAGTGACGTCGCATTGAGCAATATTGAGTTTTTGAAGATTCGGCAAGCCGGCGATTATACTCAGATCGTTATTGTTGACGTGAGCTTGAGGCAGTTCTAGTACTGTTAACCCTGTTAAGCAACCTACCATCGGCAGCAGCTTTGCATTGCGTTGAGGTAGCCTCTCAATTTTCAAAGAATAGAGCTCATCGGGACGAAAATACTTTAGAAGCTCCGGGTAAGCACCAATAATGTAATTTCCCTCCAACACTAATTTTGCCTTTTCCGATACTCGAATTATATCGGCGGCTTGTTGACGGGACTTTGACCTACCTTCGTCAAAAAAAAGATTGCCTAGCGAAAATTTACTGGGAAAGTGAAATTCTTTAATAGTGTCCTTTCCTACTTTTTTTAAGCGAGAAAATTGCTTTACATCAGAACTAAGAAAGGCATTAATTTCTTTGATCTCAGATGCGCTCACTTCCGGTTCTGACCCATAATCGTATTTCCTCGCCAGCAACCGAGGAAGATAATCATCTGGTATGCCCACCTCAGCCGGTTTGGTAATTGCAGATGGTAAGTCACTTATTTTGGAAGGCGACCTTTGACCAAGAAAAGAGAAAGTTGTTAAAACCCCTGCCAGAATAATCACGGCGACGGCAGTGAGCATCAGCGGAACTTTTGAACCCGATAGTTGACTATCAGTATTGTTTTCGCTGGTCTGACCAAATTCGTTCTCCAAGCCGCGATCTTGCGCAGTAACGAACAAAGGAGCATTTTTTGAGCCCAAATAATTGTTTTCCTGCGTAGCACTCTCACTCCTGTCACTGTCGATTGAAGGCACAAGTAAGGCGGCCACGTCGGCAAGCGACTGAAACCGATCTGATGGGTCTTTAGCCAATAGTTTGGCAACGATACTTTCCAGTCTTGGTGGAAAATAAAGATCTGCTGCCACCGCATTTAGTGCTGGAGCAGCTGTAGTTTGATGTAAGATTGTGGTTTCAACGGCGGTGCGACCAAGCAGTGGAGGTCTGCCGGTCAAAGCTTGGAAGAGTGACACGCCAACCGAATACATGTCACTGCGGCCATCAAGTCTGCCGCCAAGACACTGTTCTGGGCTCATATAGAGCGGACTACCAAAAACTTCTCCAGCGGCGGTTAGAGCCTGAATAGTTCGACCGTCGTCATCAACTAATTTAGCGATACCGAAGTCTACTATTTTTACAGATGCAGTGTTAATTGGCGCATCAATGCCAAGGGAAAGCATAATATTGCCTGGTTTGATATCGCGATGAATAATGCCGCGATCATTGGCATAAGCCAGCCCATTGCAAACCTGGCGAAAAATTGGCAGAGCATTCGACCAGGATAGATGATGATTCTGTTGCAAATAATCGGCAAGAGAGTCGCCCTCCAACAAATCCATGGTGTAAAAGGGCCGACCATCGTCGGTTTTATTCATGTCGTAAATTTTGACAATATTGGGATGATCAAGGCGGGCAATAGCCTGAGCCTCTTTGCGAAATCTCAACCAGGCTGATTCAGACAGCTGTTCGGTTTTGAGGACCTTAAGAGCCAGTATTCTATGCATGATTAAATGCTCGACTTTATACACGAGGCCCATGCCGCCTTCGCCAATAAAATCAAGCACCTTGTACGTGCCACCGATTACAGAGCCGTTTTCAAAACTATCAGGTGCAGACACTTCACAACCATATTAAATTCAGCTATTGCCGAAATTCACTCGGCAAAGATGATTGTACAGTGCCTGTAGCTGCTATCGGGTCAATTGTTTAGTGCCTTCAGCCCAATCAAGTCACTCAGAATAATTAGCGCTAACGGGAATTGAACCCGTGTCTCCGGTGTGAAAAACCGGCTTCCTAACCACTAGAAGATAGCGCCAAATTCTCCCAGGCAGGATTTGAACCTGCGGCCCCACGCTTAAAAGGCGTTCACTCTAACCGCTGAGTTACTGGGAGATACACCCTGGGAGAGATTTGAACTCCCGACAACGCACGTTCGTAACGTGCTGCTCTGTCCGCTGAGCTACCAGGGCTTGCTATTGGAGATGAGATCTGAGGAGAACAGATAGGAGAGAGGGGAACCACAGGCGGTGCAAATCCTGCTTTCAGAAAAACCTCGAGTTTTTCTTTAAACAGCGCAACCACTGTTTTTAATTGCTTCCGCTCAGGTCACACGTTTTATACATCGCTCTATGACCACAAGCCGAAACAGAGCCATAATCTGAATGACTGACTGCGGACTTATTTTAGTTGAACGCATAAATAGAACTGACATTATCGAGAACCTTTTTTTTCAACAGAGCAAAACGACGCAAACGTGTAAACGGTGACTAGGACCGTTTCTCGCTTGATTTTCGCTCTGTGTTGAAGTTCACGATTTTATACCTGAAAAGAAAAAGGCCCGAGACCTCTACAACATTTGTACCACAAAATAGGAGAATTGCAAATGAGAGAAATGTCTAGAAGTTAAAAAGTAGAACAAGGCAACGCTTAAACGGCCACTTGCGCAGCAAGACGCTTGAGTACAGGCAGCAACTGTGAAACATTTTGATAGCGTTCGGACGCTTCCAACCTCGTGCACGATTCTATTAACTGCGAAAGTTCTTCAGATACTTGTGGAGTCTGATCTGTTTTCCCGTTCTCACTTAGCGCGGCTTCCTGATCAGCTCTCGGGTTAGAATTCGATAGTGCCTCCGGCTCACGGCCCACCAGCAAGAAATAGAGTGTACAGCCAAAGGCATATATATCGCTCTGCACTGTTGCTTTGCCTCGCAACTGCTCGGGTGCAATAAAAGAGTGTTTTCCAACAAAGGTACCGGTGGCAGTGCCTATAAATTCATTTGCGGCACCAAAGTCGACCAAAATGACTTTACCGTCATTGCGCAAAATTATATTATCGGGTGTAAGATCGCGGTGAACAATTGGTTGTTCGCGCTCGTGCAAAACTTTGAGCGTGTTAGCAATCTGAATGCCCCATTCCAAAACATCGGCTTCTTTCTGTGGTCCGTTCTGCCGCACCAATTGCCACAAATCAACTCCATTGACATACTCAAGAATCATGTAATTGCGATCTAGTTCGGTGAAGCAATCAAGTACTTTTACGATACCGGGATAATCTACTTTCATTAAGAGCTTTGCTTCACGATCAAAAAGTTCTTTAGCTTTATCTTTGAGCTCGGCTGAGCCGTGTTGTGGAATCGTCGCTTCCTTCAACACTACGAGCTTGCTACCATCGAGTTGGCAAAGATAAATAGCGGAGAGACCACCTGTCGCCAACTGGCGCACCACTTTCAAACTGCTGTTGCGCAGCACCCGACCAGGTTCAAGCGGAACATATTGCGTTGGGCAAAAACGTCTGCCTAATTCATCTTCCCACAAGTCTGTGTAGCTGGGTAGCAGACTCTCTCTGGCTCCCACGCGTAAAATATTTCGTAACTCCTCAAGATTTGCAGTGCAATTTTCGGGAGCCCACATGTGCACCGCCAGGAGCAATTGCTCAATAAACTCCGGTTGAATATCTTTGACGAGCAAGCTCGCCACTCTGCCATTCTCCCCAGTGATTTGCAAGCGTGAACTCTCTGGAGAATCTTTGATAATTGATGCATCAATCACTTTGATTGAACGCCATGACAAATGTTTCCTCCAACTTAATCTGCCACCAACCATAGCTGGCAAAGTAATGCCTTGCCTGTTGATGATTAAAAAATCGCTGACCAAAAAGCGCTTGAACAAAAGTGCCGCCAAAGTTAGACAGATACTGAGCGCGAGCATCGGGGCGGCCTGCTCGGTGATGGTGGAATATTTTCCCTGCTGCAAGAGCGTAATTAGACTACCAAGCATACAAATGCTAGCGATGGGGCAAAAGATGCCCCACAGTGGGAAGGTAACATTGAGGAAAACATCAATATATTGTCGTAACCAGCTTCTGCATTGGCTTTGAATAACTAGATCAGCCACGTTTTGCTACCTCATGAGCTGAGTCAAGCATCAAAATTTCTTCACTGTCAGCAAGTTTTTCTGTATCAGCCAGAACGTCAGCAGCGTTTTGATATCGTTTTTTTAGATCTAAATTGGTGGCATTTTTTACAATTTGGTCTAGTGAGTCGCTGACCGACGAATTAAGTTTTGCCGGCGAAGATTGTGAGATCGCCTCTGGATCGTAACCGGTAAGCAAATAAAACAAGGTAGCACCAAGAGCGTAAATATCACTCTGCGATGTGGCTTTGCCCCTAAACTGTTCCGGCGGCATATACGCCGGCTTTCCTACAATCGAGCCTTGGGACCCACCGAGGGTTTGCTGGGCTACGTTAAAGTCAATCAGCTTGATTTGGTCATTGCCATCAATAATCAAATTCTCTGGAGTAAAATCTCGATGTACAACATTTTGACTGTGTAAGAAACCCAGAATGGCGCACATCTGTTTAGCCAGAGCGAGCAATCGGACTTCCGGAATCGGACCATCCTTCAATACTAGTTCTCGCAAGTTATTTCCTGTCAAATGTTCCAGCACAAGGTAGGCTCGATGGTCTTCAACAAAATAGTCCATCAACCTTACGATGCCATCATGTTTGAGTGTCTGCAACAGTTTTGCTTCTTGCTCAAAACTCTCAAGTGCTTTCCTACGCACAACAGGGTCGACAAAAATCGGTAAAATTGTTTCTTTTAAAACTACCGAGCGCGATTCACCACCCTTGGTATCACGACAGAGATAGGCCGTACCTTGCCCGCCCACTCCAAGACTATGCAAAATTTCAAAGCGACCATCGGCTACAACGTGACCCGGCTCAAGTGGATCGAGTGTTTGACGTTCCGGTGCCTGGGTGAGCGATTGAAGCCACAATTCAGTATAGCTATGATCTGATTTTGGCATCAGTGACTGAGTTAATTGATGGCCGATCTGACAATCAGGTACGAAAGTCTCAATGCGTTTTAAAAGCAGAGCTCTCTCATCAACATGAATTGCAGACAAATCTAAATCAAGCTTTTTACCCTCCTTTCTCTCGATATGTATTTTTACAGCATTGTGAGTGCCTTCCTGCAACTCTAAGCGTTCAATTTGTGACCATTGCACTTGTTTGAAAGGCACGGTCAAAAGGCCTAACCTCATTACCAACCGCAAGCCTTTATTGTCACCAATCAAGCAATTGGGTTTCCACAGCAAACTCTGCAGATAAAACGCCATTGCTGAAAACCACAATCCAAGGGCACCCAGCAAATAAGGGTTATGTGAGGCTGTAACGACGACTGAGGCAGTGCTACCGCCAATAGTGTAAAGAAAACGGCCTAATGCGCTTGAACACTCAGTCAGAAACTGATGAAAAACAAACTGTTCAGTTTGACCGTACTCGTGCGGTTGAAACGTAAAGTAGAGATTGCTTAAAAAGTTTATCCACATAGGTGCCGCTACAAGTAGGGCTATAACCGGGCCAATTCGCATCCACTTACCGGCAGTATTCTTAAAAATACTCACGGAATCGCCCACAAATGGTCTGGCATTGTAGGAAAGTTGCAATCGTTTCGGTATCACAAGAGGTAGTTGGGGGGCACGTCTGGCCTTCACAAGCATATTTAATACAGGAGAAATTTTTATGTCAGAGTTGCGCGATTGCAAATAGGCAATCAACGACTCGACACTTCGATCACTTAAACCGTTAAGTTTGAGCTTAAGCTGCTTGCCACTATTGCTGGTGATAGCCAGGCATCCAGGCAAAAGCTTAGATTTATTGGCTGGAATTTCGACACTGATAATGTCGCGAATCGGCATAACACGAAAACCGAAGAATATATTTTCATCATCAATTCTAATTTTGCGCTTAAGAGAATCTTCAAGAAAATACAAAATGAAAAGGCAGAGAAGCAGGCTGTAGCCGACATCCATGGCCACTGAACCCATGTACCTGGAGGCCAGTCCTACCAGCGGCACCAATGGAACGGCCCATAAAGGCAAGAGAAGAAAAGCCTTTTGCCATAAGAGCAACAAAGACAGTGAGTCGCCATAAGGCAATACCAATGTTGATACCTTACCTGAGATCATTGATGGATTTCGGTGTGATTGTGGGTTCGGGTGTAACTGATGGCTTGTCCACTGCCTTTTTCCACTCGTTGACTGTGCCGTTAAAGTTTTCGATATTATTGAATTGGACAAAGGGATAAAGTGGTCCGGGCAGTACAACTTCCGAGCCAGTAAAGCCCAGTGAATTAGCCATGCCAAAATTTGGCGAAACCTGCTGGCCACTTTTGTTTATGTAGTGCCAAAAAGTACCGTCGTAAACCGGCGTAAGGCCGTGGGAAAAAGCCAGCGCCCATACATATTTTGGTGTCAGCGCGAACTGACCCTGGGCATTTAAAAATCCTATTTTACCGCCCTTCAGTACCGCTCCCATTCCACCAGATTGCCAAAGACCTCTGCCACTATGGACGATACCATCTACCACCGGTCCACCAATTGGCTTTCCGGATGAGTCAATGAAAGACCAATCTTTGTCTCTTTTCACTGCGATAATTTTATCGAAGGCTGTGACGTAGTCGTATTCTGGCTTAATCACAAATTTTCCGGCGTTATCAACAAAACCGTATTTGCCATTAACAAGCACGGCTGCGTGGCCGTTCTGATACGAGAGAATGCGCGTGTATTCCGGCTTTAATATTTGTTTGCCATCGGCTCCAATCACCCCAAAAAGCTGAGTCTTTTCCACAATGTAGGCAGTAGGCTCTGGACTACCAGAGCGATCAATGCCGGTGTTAGGCTGATAATTTGTGATACTAGCATCTGATATTGAATAGCCCAAGTTAACATCGTCAAGTGCCGACGTTATAGAGTTGTATTCTGGTTTTATGAACCAGTTGCCTTTGTTATCTAGTAATCCGCGATAACCGTTATCAAGCCTGACGTTGTGCTTGGTGCCAGTATGTAAGCGGTCTCCATCATATCGACCGAGCGACTGGCCACTGGGCGCGGTTTCTTTAGGATCAAGTAGCGCCGTGGTTGTAGGTCCATATTCTACCGGCGCACCGACCATTTCAGCATCGTCCGCCGCACCTACCTCATCTGCCTTTTGATTCGAATGATTTGTCTGAAATAAAATCTTTCCTTTTTTATCTAGTAAAAGAGTATTTCCTTTAGCATGAGCAATGGCGGTACCGTCACTGAAAGACGAGCACTCATCATAAATAGCCGGTATAACAAACTGCCCCGTTTTATCAATATAGCCAACTAATTTGTGACCGTTGGTCGCCGCTTTCTGAGCATAGGCCAGACCCTCGCTAAAAGGACCGAGTTCTACAAAACTTGGTGGCAACACAGTCTTGCCGGTCAGATCAACCAGGCCGAAGCGGTTGCTGTTCCAACTAGACTCTCTTACTCTAAACAATCCTTCACTAGGCAAATCGTCTACGTAAGCCATTTCTGGGCTTAACCGTGGTCGCTTCAAATTCGCTGTGATGTGCCCCGCCTGGTCAATGAAGCCGGTGGTTTTAACCAGTGAATTTAAGTCTAGTAAACTAAAGACAAAAAGACTTAGTGTAAATAGAACACTGCCGCCAACAATTAACTGATGCCTGAGCAAGCCTCTATATTCGGTATCACGATGCAATTTCGAACTATGGCCATTAAACTCAGACTTAAAAATCTCACGATTGTCCGGGTCAGTCTGTTTAGAATCTGATGAATCGGCTTCAGCCAGAGCAATCTGGCCTTCAGATAGAGAAACCTGGGGTTCCGGCACCATTAACGAACCACCGGGAACGGCAGCCTCTTCAACAAGTCGGCCGTCCGCCTCTTTTATTTTAAAATCCCGGAAAGGCTTATTGGCTGGAGGTTCCGCCATTTATCTACAACCTGTGGATTGTGCTGCTCTGCTTCTATTATTCCCGAAACGGCGCACGAAGCTACCGGGTCATCCCCAGTTTTTAGCAGTCGTCGAGCTCATTATTGGGCCTGAGTTAAACCGGCATGCGTTCTTTTTCAACTTTCGCTAACAGCGCATCAAGTTTGATGCCGTCTTCTGGAATGCAGCCAGCACCGAGAGACCAGACAAAGCGCACAGCATTGCCGGTCTGCGCTAACTCAATATTGAAATCATTGATAATTTTCGCCACGCATTCTTTCGCCGAAGCAGAAGGGCGATGCGGCAATAAAACTGCCAAATTATAGGTCTGATAGTGAGCCACATAGTCGAAGGGCTCTAATTGCAAACGAATTTTCTCTGCCACCAACTTCAAATCATCTGACGACAACTCTTCTCTGATCGTCGCTTCTTCTTTGTGCACACCAATGATAATCAAACTGAATGGCAATCTGAGTTTGAGGGCGCGGTGATACTCGACTTCTAAAAAATGCATAAAAAGCTGATAACTCATAAGACCGGTATCAGAACGGAGCATCTGCTGAAACGCCTCCCGCACTGCTTCCTTTGCACCTGGGGCTTGCGTAATTTCAGCAGCGCTTTCTTCTGGTTTAGCTTTTACAGAAATGCCAATTAGTTTTGATTTGGAAAGATTGAAAACAATTGGTAGCCATGCCGACTTCGGCAATTGGCTCTGGGTAACGACTTCAGCCAGAGTAGCTTTGCCATCAAAGGCAATATAAATTGCTTTTTGACTTTGCATATCGACAGGTGCCGCATTCTGCAAAGCTTTTTCAAAATCAGCTTCTGATGGAGAGCCATATTTTACCGGCACTGAATCGTCCGTTAATCCTGCACCTTCAATACTAACAATATAGTCTCTGAGCGCAGCACCTTCCATCAACAGCAAGTCAAGACGTTTCATAGCAAAACGCTCGGCAGATTTCATTGAAGCATTAAAATGGAAAAATCCATTGAACCAGGTCATAGCTTCGACAATCACTTCTTCGTCGGTGAGATTTTTCGGCGCCGCGGTCATAGAATCGCTTCGGTAAGATGCTCGACGCGGAGCCCCATCTTCAAAATAAATTTCTACCGACTGCAATCCGCTGGTGATATCGAGGCGACCTGTCATTTTGGCGACGCTGATTGTTTGAATTAGTTCGCAGACACCAAGCTCACTAAGATTTCCTGAGAGTTGAATTGTCTGACTGGAAGCTTGTGCAGCCACTGTTGCAGCAATTGGGGCTTCTGGCATTGCCGGCTGCGCTTCAAAATTGCCGGCTCTTAAAGGGCTGGCCCCATAAGTTACTTGCTCGACTACAGCGGGAGCAGGCGCAGCAAAGTCTGCCGCTGGCGCCGCGGGTTTGACGTAAAGCGATTCCTCCAGCAGATTAAAAATCAATTCCACATCAGTAGTGCTGTATTCCCACAGCGTCTGGATACCATCAATCAGCGTCCAAATGGGTGCCGCGTCGGCCGCCTTCGAGCGGCCCAAGCCACTGGAAGCCCGTGTCATCTGCACCTTGAGCACATATTTTGCGCGGTCGGGAATAGCGATGGTCTGATTGACAGGCGTGCCTGTTTGGGCTGCCTTCAAAAGTCTTTGCAGATCATCGACTTTGGGCGGCGAGGTCAAAGGTGCTTGGGTTTTAAGATTTCTTCCTTGCATGGGCTCCAATCTAGCAGGTGAACTACGATTTGAGCTGCAATTGTCGCATTAGTTGAAAATCTGTTCTATGCGCCTTTCTTGACAACAGAATTATGTTGCAATTGACGCCACTGGTGATTAGCCGAAACGAGGCAATGATGGACGACGACCTTTTGACGATGGACGCAGAGAATCTGCGCGCAGAGGTAATTAAATTGCGTACAGCGTTAAGGCAACAGCGCGATCAGCGGGGCCACGACCTTTGCTGGTATCTGCCAGAATTGTGGGACGTTCTGCCAGAAAAAATTCATCCGCAACCGGAAGTGCCGGCGTGGGAGGAATTTATGAAACGTTGCGCGGCCTTCAGGGCAAGTCTGGAACAAGAGGCTTAAATTTTAGACCAACCTTATCAAAGCGACTTAGCAGAGCCTGCAGTATCAGCACCGTATTTGTTGAGAAACTTGTTCAAGCTACTGGCATATAAATCACTATCGGCCACACTAACAACAGCATGATTACTGGTTGGTAAAATAACAGATTGGAACGGTTGAATTGCTTCTTTCTCCATAGCTGCAGCATGTGATGCCGGCATAGTTTTGTCTTTCCCGGCGACGATAAGTAGGGCCGGCGGGTGAGCGCCCTTCAACATTGCCAGATTATCGAAAGTAGGTTCCATAAAGACGCACGAAGGATAGATGACGGTAAAACCTGCCTGATCATCGGCCCACTGTTTGGGCGAAATAAAAGTCGATTCTAAAATTAACGCTTTGAGGGGTCTGTGTTTTACTAATTCAGAAGTGACGCCACCACCAAAAGATTCTCCATAACCAACAATTGAGCTTTGCGGATAATGCAAATGTTTGGCAAGAAAGTCATAAGCAGCAACGGCGTCAGGCACAATGCGATCTAAATTGCAGTCGCCAGTAGAAAGACCGTACCCTTCGTGATCATAAATGCAAACCGAATAGCCTAGCCTAAGCATCGTTGCTATTTTGAAATGGTCTGCCAGGGCATTTATCGAACTGCCCACGCCTTGCGAATATAAAATTACTCCCCTCTCGTCTTTCGCTTTTAGTAGAAGGCAATCGAGAACAATAGCTGAGGCAGGAGACTTCGCGGCGGTGGCAACAAAAATCTTGTGGTGCTCGCCGACTAAACCACCAATTTCAATACGCTGATTCAATTTTCTATCAGGCGGATGAAACAAAACATAATTGATCATAGAGCGATTAAATCGCGGCATGTAGTAAAGATATACACAGGCAGCAAGAAGGCCAAGCGACAACACTGCGAACAGCATCAGTCGACCGAGTTCCTTGTAAGTAGGCAGTTTAATCAATTGGCTTAGCGGCTAACTCTTCTTTCCCTTCATATTATATGATGACCAGTTAGCTTCTCTTGCGCGCCAAGCAACAGCACTCGTACACGAGTTATAGCAAAACCAAGCAAATTCTCGCCATTCCATTTACGCGGATCATGGGCATCGCTATTTGAACTATCTAGACCAATACCCCATATTCGATCGTCGATACTGGCTTCAACCAAAATTTTAGGAGCGGTTGATTTGAGCCAGTTGCCTAAATCAATATTCTGTTCAAACTTGGCAAGATTGCCCTGAATAACTATTTGCGAACAGTGTGGTTTCCAAATTTTGGAATCAAAATTTCGAACACTGCGACCGAGTGCTTTGGCTTCGCGTGGCGTGTCAGATTTGAGCACTTTCTGCAGAGTTTCTTCATCATTAAATAGCCGCGCCTTTTCAGCCATCATGAAATGTTCTGCTGTGGAATAGTAAACTCCGTTAACTTCGAATGAAGCAGGAAACCACTGGCTGCAACAAGTTTCACTGATTGATCCATCGGACGGTAGACGGTGATCATAAAACGGCAAGTACTCAAAGACCTTGCCTTGGTCAAGTAATTCAAGCAGCTCGTCGCGTGTAGAAATGGTCATAAAAATTTTCCTTCCCCGACAATAGTGCGGCAATACCAATGATTTTAGCCAGACGAACGTCACAATTACCATTTTAATTGCTAATTGGAACTTCTAATTAGTTAGGAACGTCCTTATGCGCATGAATAGACTATATACTCCCGTACTTATACTTTTCTTTTTAGTCCTGAGTGCGGCCAGCCTCGGCCCGTGTGCTGCGGCAGACAAAGTCGAACCGAAGACCAAACCTACAGTAGAACAGCCACCACTCTCAGACGTCGAAATGCAGGCAGCCATCAGAGACTTGCGGGCCAAACGTCTAACTTCGCCAATCGCTGGTTTTAACATGGCTGCCATTAAAGGGTCATTCAGCGAAATACGTGGTGACAGCAAGCATAACGCAGCTGACATGGCCTCTCCAAGAAATACTCCTGTCCTGGCCGTTGATAATGGCGTTATCGTCAAACTATTCTCGAGCAAAGCTGGTGGTTTAACCATCTACCAGGGCGAACCCTCAAATAAATTCGTCTATTACTACGCGCATTTAGAGAAATATGCTGCCGATTTGAAAGATGGCGACAAAGTAAACAAGGGCCAAGTGATAGGCTACGTCGGTACTTCGGGCAATGCGCCACCGAACAGTCCCCATCTGCATTTTGCAGTTGGCCTGGGTGACGCTCAGCGAAATTGGTGGCAAACCGCTGACGTCGATCCTTACGAAGTTTTCAAATAGGAGAACTGGCGCCATTAAAAGTGGAACTTAACCCTCCTTACTTCCGACTAGCGATCGTAGGGCGATAGTCTGGCCGGAGGGGCGCGATGAAACAGTTTTCTCTAGTGATAGCATTGATAATTGGCATCAATGCTTCGGCACCGGCGTTTAGCGCTCCGGTAGCTCAGCCAAAGAAACCTGTACCTGTATCTGTAACTGGGCCTGGGATAGCCAAAGCTAATATGCAGTATCCATTTATCAATGGACACTACGCACTGACAGGAATAATGAAAACGAACGGCTACCGTTCGAATGCTCCCACTGTTGTCTTGGTCGATAAGGGCAGCCATTCTACTCACGTTTTGCAGCTGCAACACTACGGCCGTCGTGATGAGATTATGCGCGTGATGACCTTATCGAATGCTATTGGAACTATCGACAAGCCAACTCCTTCCGGCAGATATCTGGTGGCGATGAAAAAGCAATTTCCTGTATGGGTGCCGCCTAGAACAATTGATCCGAAACAGAAACCGATTCCACCCTACAATCAAACGCACAGAAACCCGCTAGGTGTCGCAGCCATATATCTCAACGGCGACGAGTTAGCTTTGCATGGTACGAATGAGCCAAAAGAAATTAGAAAAAGCGCCAGTCACGGTTGCATACGCCATTCCAATGCAGACATTTCACGCCTGTATGGCATGGTAAAAAGAAATACCCCTGTATACATTGTGCGTCAGTTTCGCGGCACCGTACTGAATCGCAGCGACTTCATCAAAGAGAAGCCTAAAGCTAAATCAAAAACGAAAGCCAAGCATTAATGTGCGCACCATATATAGTGACGTGGCTAGAAACTGAAAACCGGCCTATCGGGAAGCTGGTCAAATTCTTCTTGCGAGAAGCCATAGAGTCTGGCCGGACGGAAAGAACCCTGCTGGGTGGTTTCGTCTAATTCGCGCAACACTCCAGACTTAAGAAATTTTTTGCGAAAATTGCGATTATCTACCGGCCTTCCTAAAACCGCTTCGTAGACCGACTGCAAATCGCGCAAGGTAAATTTGTCAGGAAGCAAATTAAAAGCAGCAGCTGAATACTCGATTTTGTATTTAATTCGCTGGTGGGCGTATTCGACAATTCTCTTATGATCAAAAGCCAACTGTGGAAGAGCTAAAACTGGCCACCAGGCAACGCCGCTGGCATCAGCGCTGGCTCTGAGCTCCAGGTCATCTTGCCGCAACAGAGCTAGATATGATGCGGTTACAACGCGAGCCCGCGGATCACGCCCGCGATCACCGAAAGTATACAACTGCTCGAGATACACACCACCAACATTTGTTTCTTCAAAGAGCACTCTGGCTGCGGCATCTTCGATGCTGTCATCGTCGCTAAGAAAGCCACCCGGCAATGCCCATAGATTTTTAAATGGTTCGCGCTTGCGTTTTACCAGAACAATTTCTAACTGGCCCTCTTGAACTGCCAGAGCCACGGTATCGACGGTTACTTTAATAGGTTCAATAGCCATAAAATCTGGTTTTGTGCGCTGCCATAGTGTTGAAAGGAGCCCGAATTGCCCTAAGTATACCGGAAGTAATCGTAAAGCAAACGCTAAGGCTTAGGGCAATCAACTTAAAACTTGCTATGGCAGGCCCACTCTGAGTTTTATGACGCACCGGCTTTTAGTTAGAGGCCTCTAATCAAACAACCAGAAGGCGCAAGATAACCGCTAAAACTTTTGGTTACCGTTGTTTATACAGTTAGTTTAGCGGCCTACATATGCTACAGCCTCCACCACAGAGGGTCCGCAACCATAGTAAAGGGTTGCTAGACGGTCAAATCTAAGCGAAAATGTGCGATTTAATGTGCACCTTGGCAATTTAAGGTGCGCAACACCCTACTTAGTGGTAAAACGTAAGAAGTACGCTTACTCGACAACCAATTTAAATAGTGAGTTCGAGTGCAAGAGGTAAAGAAACGATGAATACCCTTTCTAAAATCGACAAACAAACGCAAGCCCTGGTCGATGAAATTAAATACCTCAGCAAAATGCGTAATGCTGTCATTCTTGCTCATAACTATCAAATTCCAATCATTCAAGATGTAGCTGATTTTGTGGGCGACTCTCTGGGGCTCTCTCAGCAAGCAGCTAAAACTGACGCTGAGATGATTGTCTTCTGCGGAGTGCACTTTATGGCAGAAACAGCCGCCATTCTTTGCCCTACCAAGCGAGTTTTGATACCAGATCTTGAAGCTGGTTGTTCGCTGGCGGCATCTATTGACTTGCAGCAATTAGTTGACTGGAAAACGGAGCACCCTGGAGCCGTAGTGGTTTCTTACGTTAATACTACCGCCGAAATCAAGGCCATATCAGACTTTTGCTGCACATCAGGCAATGCGCTGAAAATTGTTCAATCAATACCTGACGATAAAGAAATTCTGTTTTTACCAGATGTCTTTCTGGGCTCGTGGGTTCAAAAAATGACCGGGCGTAAAAACATGCACATCTGGATGGGTGAATGCCACGTACACGCGGCAGTACATCCAAGCAAAATTGACGAGAAAATGAAAGAGCATCCTGATGCGGAACTTCTCATTCACCCTGAATGCGGGTGCTTAACACCATATCTGGACCGCGTTGCACGGCAAGGCGGCGACAGCAAAGATGTTTTGAAAGTGGCATCAACAGAAGGGATGTTGAAATTGGCTAGCTCTTCTGACTCAAAAAAATTTGTTGTTGCCACTGAAATTGGAATTTTACACAGACTAAAAAAAGAAAATCCTGAAAAAGAATTTTTGCCAATCAGTTCAGAGATGAGCTGTCAATTTATGAAAATGATTACTCTGGAAAAGCTGCACCGCTCATTGGTGGATGATGTCTTTCATGTCACTGTCGAAGAAGAAATAGCTTCTAAAGCGCGTCTGGCAATCGAGCGTATGATTTCGATTTTCTAGGAGTCAACCATGAACAACAATTGCACAGCGCCAGTGATCAATACCGATGTTCTAATCGTCGGCTCCGGCATAGCGGGGTTAATGCTTGCACTGCGTCTGCAATCGTCAGATTTGAAAGTGGTGCTTGTGTCTAAAGCAGGCCTTTTCGATTCAAACAGTTCATGGGCTCAAGGCGGAGTGGCTGCAGTAACAGGAGCCAACCCGTTTGACTCACCAGAAATTCACTTGATTGATACCATCAAAGCTGGGGCAGGGCTGACCAATGCTGATGCGGCAAGAAGTATTATTTTTAATGGCCACCGCTTAATTGCCGAATTAGATCGCCTCGGTGTGGCATTCGAGAAAAACCCGGTCGGCGCTTATGACTTGGCATTAGAAGGCGGCCATAAACAAGCCCGTGTTGTACATAACAAAGACACTACTGGTCGTTCAATAACTGAGGCACTGAGCGCTAAATTGCTTGCGGCGGCGAAAGAAAACAAAAACCTGATTGTTTTAGAAAATACCATTGCCATAAATCTTCGCACCACCGGCGATGTTTGTTGCGGAGCCGAACTACTCAAAGATGGTAGCAAAATAATTGTGCATTCCGCTCACACTGTGCTTGCTACGGGTGGTGTCGGACAAGTTTACGAACGCACCACCAACCCACTCGTAGCCACTGCAGACGGAATCGCACTGGCATACCGTATCGGCGCTATTTTAAGTGACATGGAATTTGTGCAGTTTCACCCTACGGCCCTGAGATTAGACCACGCACCTGCATTTCTCATCTCGGAAGCGGTTCGAGGCGCTGGAGCCACCCTGCTTGACCATAGGGGCCAGAGATTTGTCAAACGCTTTCATCAAGACGGCGAACTGGCCACTCGTGATATTGTTGCCCGCGCTATTCACTCTGTTATGAGCGAAAATGACTTGCCGCAAGTTGACTTAGACATGCGTCCGATCGGTGCTGCTCAAATAGAAAGAAGATTTCCGCATATATTGAAAACCTGCGGCCATTACGGCATCGACATATTAACTCAACCGATACCGGTTGCTCCTGCGGCTCATTATATGATGGGCGGAATTAAAGCCGATGTTGCAGGGCGTACCAGCGTAACCGGCCTCTATGCAATTGGTGAATGCGCGTGCACTGGACTGCACGGAGCCAACCGATTAGCTAGCAATTCGCTGCTTGAAGCTGGAGTTATGGCATTAAACCTTGGTGATCAACTACTTGCATCAGATTGTAAATCGGTCAGATCCAATGTTAACCAGAAGAGAAATGAACAAGTATTGTTGCCTGCAGATCTGCCAATTTTCCGCGCACAGATGTATAGACATGCAGGACTGGTGCGGTCGCAATCAGGGCTGAATATGCTGCTGAAAGCGCCATCAAAGACTGTTTCGGAGAGTCAAATGACGACTGAGCAATACAGTCATCGCAACATTTTCCAGGTCGGCCTTCTAATTGCGCAGGCGGCTCTGCTGCGAACAGAATCTCGCGGTTCGCATTTGCGAGAAGATTATGCTGACCTAATTCGCACGCCTGGGATGGTTCTTCGAGATGTGTCTAGCTGATGGGGCACCCTCTGGTGCAAGATTTTCGCGTGGAGTATTGGAATCAACTCGCGAGTTGGCCTTGTAATCATCATAGGCCGCGGCAGCATATGAATTAGATGGGTCGTAATTAAGTCCAATAGCCTGAAACATCCAGCGCGCGCGCTCACTCAAATTAAACGATGATACAAATCGCTCTAAATCAAAAGGTTCGCGAGAAGTTTGTTGTCCGACAAAAGACCATCTACTATTATCCGATGAAGCAGAATTGTTCTCATGTTGGTTAGCTTGCTTTGGTTGATAACCATCATGCTGGTTGTTAAAGCCCTGGTGATTATTTTTGTCAGTGCCCGATTTAAACGGATCATCAAAATTTAAAAAAGCAGGCTCACCTTTGCCGGCGCCCTCCATGTGCCCGGGGCCACTTAGTAATTTGGCAGTGAGACTATTCTTGGGATCGGCCATATCAATGAACACACGGCTTTCGGCCTGGTCACCCTTTTGATTCTGTTCTGCACGATCATTGCGAAAGTCTGGTGTCATAGCCACCTCAAATAATAGTAAATGCCGAACCGAACACTCCAGAGCGGTTCGGTCGACAATTTGATAATAGAGGGCAAATGTGGCAGCAATGTGGCAAGTCTGATCGCGACCGAGCAAGGTCATTGCATAAAGCCTTGGTAAACCGGAAGGTAGCGTAACGCAACTCTATTTGCTTTTTAGGCTTAAAATATACCTTTTGAGAGGTTGTTTTTATGGAAGCAGTAGTAACAGAAATTCGTGAAGCCGATCACGAGCGCTGGGTGGAACTCTGGACTGCATACCTCGCCTTCTACAAGACAACTTTGCCTACCGAAATTTTTGACTCAACCTGGGATAGATTGATGAACAAGTCTGGTACCCTGCGAGCATTTGGAGTGCGCGAAAACGAAGACGGGCCATTGTTAGGACTGACGCACTATTTGCTTCACGAGACAGCTTGGACGCCCAAGCAAATGTGCTATTTGCAAGATTTGTTTGTCGATTCGGCACTAAGAGGAAAGGGACTTGCGCGCAAGCTTATCGTGGCCGTTGCCGACCAAGCAAAAAAGCTCGATTGCTACAAATGTTACTGGCTCACTCAAGACAACAACACTCAGGCAAGGCTGCTGTACGACAAAGTGGCCAAATTCAATGGATTTCTGCGGTACGATTTTAATTACTCGCCGGAAACCAAAAGCTAATCAGAATGCAGGTTTGTAAGCTAAGATTGTATCTGAAAAATTCAAAGCCTCTTCTTCGGCCGGCTCTCAGCCTGCGCGACAAGCGGATTATCGGGCCATGAGTGTTTTGGATAACGCGCCTTGAGATCTTTTTTCACATCGCTATAAGTATTTTTCCAGAAACTGGCCAGATCATCAGTGATCTGTTGTACCCGGTAATTTGGGGCGAGCAAATGCAGCAGCACAGCCTTACGCGACCCGGCAATCTTTGGCGTGGCCTGCATTCCGAAGAGCTCCTGAATGCGCACGGCGAGCACAGGTGGTTTGCAGGCCTCGTAAAGTAATTTGATCTGGTTGCCACTCGGAACAAGTATGTGCTCGGGTGCCTCAGATGCAATTGCTGAAAGCTGCTCGCGGGTTAATTGTGAGTGCAAAATCGAGAGAAACGAACGTGATTTTAATTCGGCGAGGCTGGAGGAACCGATACACCATAGCGGCAATAAATCACGCCAGGGCTCACTAGAAAGCTGCGGCAGCTCAAGCTCTGGCATATTTTCACGTAAGAAATTTATGCGAGCTAGATATTGAGTCGTCTGCTCATCTATCAGAGGCAAGAGGTCAACACCAGTTGCACTGAGTGCCTGAGCCAACACCTCCCCGGCGTCGACATCATCAGGAATAGCCGAAATCGCCTCATCAATAATCAGATCGCAAAAACGAGTGCGTTTAAATGCCACCACTTTCTGACGCACGTTATCGTAAAGAACATCTGTGCTTGAGGCAAGATGTGACTTTGGCAACCAGCTTTTGTCGATAGCAGAAGCCTGCCTGACAGAGGCATCTGATTGCCCGGTTTCAACTAATTCTACTGCGACGAAGAGTTCTGCATCTGTAACTGCGCATTCATTGGCAAGCTTCACACCGCGACCACCGACCATGATAGCGGTTTTTCCACCAGGTTCTCTACGCTTGCAGATACGATCGACAAAAGCCAGCATGAGCGCCCGCATCACTGCTTCGTCAGCCCCGCTCTCGGCGTTATCACTACAGGCAGTGTCAGACTGATTAACAAGGCGCGTAAGCTGTTCGGCGGCGCGCAAAATTTGTTTGGCCTGATTGACCATCAACTCGCCGACAAAAGAGTGCTTGTAACCGCGCTCCTCATATTCTCGAAGCGCCCAAATTCTGTCTAATACATCTGATTCTGATTTGTGTGCCGCTCCCGTTCTTTCGCTTGAGCGCTTTAAAGGATCGCGCTCGGCAAGCAAAGCCGCGCACAAAGCTGCGTCTTTGATATGACCTGACTGGGCTCCTTCAATAAGCATGCGGGCCAGACGTGGCTGCAGTGGCAGCAGTGCCATTTTGCCCCCCAGATCTGTGAGTTTGCCGTTCTGCAATGCATCCAGGCGGTCTAGCAGCTCCAGAGCGCGGTTGAGACTGGCTAGCGGTGGTGCCTCAAACCATGGAAACGATTGCGGATTACTTTCACCCCAGGCATAAAGTTGCAGAAGACATTCAGACAAGTCTACTCTTTCGATTTCAGCAGATGTGAATGCCGCAATGCTGCGATGTTCGCGCTCAGTCCATAAACGCAGGCATGAACCACTGGTGGTGCGGCCGGCACGACCGGCCCGCTGGTCGGCAGAGGCCTGAGAAATGCGCTCTAAAGCCAGGCGGTTAAGACCCAGGCGTGGGTCCAACCGATTCACACGGGCCATGCCGCTGTCGACTACGGAGGTAACTCCGTCAATAGTCAAAGAGGTCTCGGCAATATTGGTGGCGAGTACAATTTTGCGCTTCACTGTTTCAGCCAATACTCTGTGCTGTTCCTCTAATGGCATGTCACCGTACAAAGGCAATAACAAAAGATCTTCGCGATCGGCAACAGGTTCGAGCAGTTCTTGCGTTCGGCGAATTTCGCCTGCCCCTGGTAAAAAAGCTAAAACATGACCGTCAGTAGTGTCGATCATGCGTCTAACACCGTCGCAAACGGCTTGCTCAAGGGCGGTCGGGTTCGCCGGCGATTGCAAATACTCAATTGTCACCGGATAGGCCCGGCCAGGGCTTTGCACCACCGGACAATTAGCCAGATAACGACTGACCGGTTCGGCATCGAGAGTAGCCGACATCACAATAATTTTTAAATTGGGACGCAATTCATTGTGCACTTGCCGCACTAATGCCAGTGCCAGGTCGCTATCAAGACTGCGTTCGTGAAATTCATCAAAGATGACCACCGCTACTTTTTCGAGCATGGGGTCTTTTTGCAAACGCCTGAGAAAAACGCCCTCAGTACAAACAAGTATGCGGGTGCGCCCAGAAAATTTGCTTTCGTGACGAACTTGATAGCCAATTTCTTCACCAAGCCTGGTGCCACGTTCTTCAGATATTCGCGAGGCCGCGGCACGGGCGGCAACTCGCCGCGGCTGCAAGACTATGACTTGGCCCTCACCGGCCAGGCCGCTATCTAAAATGGCAGGGGGAACTCTGGTTGTTTTGCCGGCACCCGGCGCTGCGATAAGCACAAGCGCACCGCTATCAGTGCCGGTGAGATCTGAAATCACCTGCGGCAAAATATCGTCGATTGGTAAATGCTTAATTTGAGACATAAAAGCTAACGAATATGCTGCTTTAGCTGAGCATATTCCTTCAACGCCTCCGCTGAAATCGTACTGCTTCGAGAATCAAGGACGCCGTCGGATCTCAATCTTTCATTAATGGCAATAGCTTCAGAATATTTTGCAGCGGCCTCAACATATCGGTTCCGAGCGTTAAAAAGTCGACCATCATACAATAGAACCTGGGCTAGTGCTTTACTCCAACGCACGCGGTCAGAGTGAGGATTATCAATTTGACTTCGAGCTATTTTTTCAATTCGTTCAATCGTCTTATGCGCTTTATCAAAGTCGCCGTTTTTAAAATAAATCATTGAAAGTTGGGCCAGCTCGTCGCTCACAAGGGCTTTAAACTCATCACTGTTCAGATTGTTGTCTGCTGATTCATAGCCTCTTACGGATAAATTTTGCATGCTGAGAGCGATTGTATTAAGGCCAAAAGCCAGATAGATGCTCGCACAATAATGGCAACTAAGGCCCTGAATAGCGCATGCTATTGCTCGAAACGTTGTGGGTGAGACCCAATACCAGGCTCCAAAAAATAGACCCAACAATAGAAATCCCGTCAGTAGTGTCGAAACGACTAAAGAGATGACACCATGCTTTTTCATAAACGGATTATACTTGATAGATAGAGAAGGGATCGGTGATTGGCAATGTGGACAAAGCATAAATATAATTTGCTAAAACTTTCCTATCAGCTTGCGATGCTGCCGATTTTGTTGCTCGTTATGCCGCTTTGCGCATATGGTCAAGAGAACTATGAATCGAATCGTTCAGTGTTCGTAGAACGATTGAAATACGGCAGCAGTAAAGGTGTGGGTGAAAAGAACTATCTTGATCGATTGTCACTCATTGAAGAAAAATCAGATGAGCATCAGCGGCTGATAGACCTAGAGAAACTGCGGTCGAAGTTAGAAGAACAACTCACGCTTGCAGACAATGGGCCCTTTAACTCTGCCATACAGGAAATACTTGCAAAGATTGTCGAGGCATGGCCGCATCCAGAAGCCGCAGCATGCATCGAATTTCACATCGATGAAACTTTCAAAGTCGGACACTTAAAATGGATCAAACAATCTGAATCAGCACAACTAAATAACCAACTTCTGCTAGCGATTTTAAATCTTGATTTAAACAAAAAAGCAACATACAGAGCAGAAGCTCCTGCCCTTTATCGATTTACTGCAGAAGGACTCTATCAGGTACTAGCTACCATTGATCCGCAAACAAAGAAGTCTTTTCGATCTTGTATGATCAAGCACCGCTGCTTTGAACAAAATCAAAGCCCTTAACGAAGCGAGTAAGTATTCAATTCCTCCACTTAACAAACTATTGCCTTTTGCAAAAAAGAAGGTAAGGTAGAGGTATGAGATATTAACTGACTACCAATGGTCTGCGACAACTTGCCCTCCGGGCTTGGCGCGTGCTGTTGGTTTTTTTGTGCCCATTTTTCGCAGAGATGGGGCCAATTTCCGTTTCTATCAATTCAGCAAAGGCGGCCTCGGCCGCAAACGAGGAACAAATGAACGTACATATACGTGAAAGTGAAATCGACATCGATGTAGATGTTGGTAATTTAGAAGACCTGACTATAGAAAAGAATGTAAACCATGAAGCGATCACACAAGGGTCTCTCTGGATCGCAATCTGGACTCTGTCATGGCCACTATTCTTGAACATGGTAACCATCGCCTTTGCCAGCTTCGCTGACATTTGGGTTGCCGGTAAACTTGGTTCGCAAGCTCAAGCCGCCATCGGCGTGAGCGGGCAGATCTCAATCTTTATGATACTCCTGGCAGTGGCACTGTCATCTGGTACGAACGCGCTCGTCAGCCGTTTCTGGGGCGAAGGCGATAAGGCAAAAACAATCGTGGCTGCCAGACAGGCACTATTGTTTTCGGCTATATTCGGCATCTTCTCGGCCACTACTGGCCTGATAATTTGCCGCCCACTTTTGCACCTGCTTGGGGCCTCTCCTGAAGTTGAAAAACTTGGTTGGGAATATTTAAAATTTGATCTGTTGGCTCAGATACCATTTACGGTGCTCTGGGTAAGCAATTCAATTTTTCGCGCCCGTGGCAACACGCGGGTACCGATGTTGGTTATGGCAATAATCACTGCACAGGTTATCGCTCTCGACTACCTTCTCTGCCTTGGGCCACTCCATTTAGGTTGCGCTGGAATCGGCATGTCCTGGGGCATTGCCAGTATCTCCGGTTTGACTTTATCGCTTGTACTGCTCAAGCGCTCAGATTTGGGCGACTGCTTAAACTTGAAAAAGATGTTTGCAGAAGCATCTGTTGAATGGTTCAAGCGACTGATGAAAATCGGCATCCCAGCCTGTGTGCAAGATTTGGCATGGGTTGGCGGCAACGGAGTATTGCTTATAATTTTTGCCCACACCGCTCATCCAACTGCTACTGAAGCAGCGTGGGGAATCGGCTGGAGATTAGAAGAAATGCTTGGTGGTTTTCCTGTATACGCTTTAAGCATGGCGGTGGCAACAATTGTCGGACAGAACCTGGGAGCTAAACAACCAGAACGGGCGGCAGAAGCCGGCTGGAAAGTTGCTTGGCTCGGTGCAGGGGTGAACGCGTTAATCGCCATCGTTCTCTTTTTCGGAGCGCGACCACTGGCGTCAGCCATGACTAATGATCCGCTGGTGCTGGAATACACCGTGCAATATTTGCAAGTTGTCGGCATCGCGCAACCATTTGTGGCCATCTGGTTGATCTTGATGGGAGCCATGAACGGTGCTGGTTACACCACCTGGCCGATGTGGGCATCGGTAATCTGTTTGGCTGTAATTCGTTTGCCGCTGGCGTGGCTACTGACGATTACATTCAAAATGGGACCAATTGGATGCTGGTATGCGATTGCTATTCCAACAGTGATGCTTGGATTGCTCATGCTCTATCAGTTCAGAGTCGGTAAATGGAAATTGCACACCGTGTAATTTTGTGCAGTGGGCGGCTATAAATTAGTTGCCTACTGCTCTGCCGTACCAAGCCATTTTTCATCTGTCTCTTGTTCATCAAGAGTTTTTTCAGTCGTGTAAACAATTTCTGAATCACGTTGACTGGCAATCGGCACACCTGCAAGCGCCAGACGCCGCATTGCCTGAACCTCTTGCAAAATCTGCTGTGACGCAGGTTCTTCGAGTGCTTCAACGCTGCATAATTTATCGTCATTCCTGGCATCAATTGCTGAATTGGCAAAGATAATAAAGGCGATACGTAAAAGCGGAATGATGATAAAGAACGCAGAGTAGGCGAGCAGAATATCAATAATGAGCACGAAATGATGCAACACATTAATGGTGGCAATGTGGCGCCAGAGCCACCAACTGCCACAGAGGTTAAACGAGGCAAAAAGAAAAACTCTAATTAAAGAGAAGTCGGAATAGACACTAAAACTCCAATTTTTCTCAAGCATTGCTTCAGGCAATAGTGCGTCATCTTGTTGCGTCTGGCCGATACCCCGTGGCTTAAACTGCTCGAAGATATAAACGATATTGCCGCTCTCAGTCACTTCTGGCCTGCCATCAAAACGAGAAAGCACAGCAAAAAGCTCTTTTTCATTATCTTCGGAAAAACCCGTATACGGTGCGAGCTCCAGGGCTGACACCACTCCACTTTTATGCGCAAGCACCTGAGCGATGGTCCTCCACTTTTCTTCGGTGAAATTATAATTGGGGTCGCCGTCGCCAAAGAGAAAAGAAAAACACTCAAGAAAGAAATGACCTTTATTTTCTTTTTTCTTCAACCTGGCCTGGTGTGTCGGTGTATAGCTCCAGGAGAAGGCATCGCCGATAGAAGAGAGATCGAGATTGCCGATATCTAACGAGCTGCCACCAGAAAAGTCTGGCGCGTCGTCAGCTTGCATGGCGGCAAGCAGTGCCACCACTGCTGCTATCAGTAACATAACTATGACCAGAAAGCTGAAGATTAACATGAAGCCAAATGACATACGCACTAAGAAGAACGCGGCTTCAAAACTGGCCCAGGCCATGGCATAGAGAGCGCTGGTCACGCCCTTGAGCGCATAGTATCCAGAGAAGCCTGGTTCAAATTTATAAGTGATTTGACCATCGGCACTGACCGTAAGATTGGCACCAACATCGCCACCAATTTGATTAACGAGCTGATTGGCATGGCTCAGTGAAAGGCCAGTATGCTGCACAACCGCAGGCACTGTGACGACATTGCCCAGTTCTTCAATGCATTTTATTACTTTCTGCTTCGTTTCAATTGGACTAGCCATTTCAACCTGCAGCGATTATTTATTTGGTAACGTCTTTGCCGGGCTCTTTAGCGTCGTGCAAATAATGTGACGCTGTATCAGGCACTGTCATTACACTTTCTTTCAAAAGCAAAAACATTGTCGGTCTGATTTTCAACTCACCGCTGTACGGATTACTGTAAGCCGAAAGCAGCCAGATGTTTAGGGCCATGGCCGTTGCCACAAGCGTAGTCATCGCGCCTTGAATACGGGGAAATTCTGAAGCAAAAATGTAACTAAGTAGTATGACTATCACCGCGCCAAGACCGACAATAAACCACAAAGCCGGTTGCATCGTAGCTTGAGCCAGCAATATGCGGGCGCGTCTGTGTTCACCCAGGTTTTGCATTGAGGCGATCAAACCTTGCTGCAAATTACTCTGTCTATCATTCTCGGGTACCACGGCCACTGTGGCTTCCCAGAGCTTCTGATATGTTACCCAGCCATGGTTGATTTTGACGCGTTGCTCCATAAGGGGCCATTCTTTTTCGATAACGTCATCGACATATTCGCGACAGATTTCTCTCAGTCGTGGTCTGTCAATATCAGAAAGGCCGCGAGCGACGCGGAAAACGCTGGCAACATTGCTCGCTTCTTGCTCGTCGTGCATGCGGGCGTCGTTGTAGCGGTCCATGGCCGAAGCAATCATGAAACCGAGCAAAACCGCAAAGAGTGTGCCGACTACGCCCATCATCGCCTCGCCGGCGCTGTGGTGCTGTTCGAGCTCTTCTTTTTTGATGAAACGGTTGACCAGCCATTGCCCGGCAAGGGACAGGCAGACAAAGCCAAATATTAAAAGTGCGGCGTGAGCTAAGGTATACATGACAGCAGAGGATAGCAAATGAGCGATTGGATGGCTAGTACGCAGACCGCTCAAGGCGCGAGACTGTAACCCTTACCGATAAAAGTCTTGACCGGCCGTCCTCGCTCTAACTGAGAATGCTGGTTGTGAAGTCGTAATTTAGAATTCGCGGCTCTTCCTTCGTCGGCAGCTTGCAGCTTTCGCATCAAGCGCTCGATTGCCAGATCGCGATTGCGACTTTGCGAACGAGCATCTTGACTGATGGCCACCAGGCCTGTTGGTAAATGCGTGGCTCTAACCGCCGAATCGGTTTTGTTGACATGCTGGCCGCCAGGCCCTGATGCACGGCAAGTGTCAATGCGCACATCGCTCAGTCGAAAATCGAGCGACTCGGGCGGGCGTAAAACCTGAACGCCGACAAACCAGTTTTTGCGACCATGATTGGGGCGATACGGGCTGGTGCTAACCCATTTGATAGAACCAATCCAGGGCTCCAACCAGGCGGGCACTGCTTCGCACTCAAGAGAAAATACAATTGATTGAAACGTTCCGGCCTTTTTTCCTTCAACAGCTTCAATCAGTTGTAGCTCTGTCAGCTTAAGTTTTGCCTCGTCAGAAATAAGTGCGGCAACTTTTGCCGCCACCAGGCAGCATTCATCGGGGCCAACACCTGCACTAATTTGCAACCAGATAATCATCTTTTTATAACTCCTGTCTTGTACGTAATTAGTGGCGCCAAAGTGGCGATGACGCTCACGAGCCCGGCACTGACAAGATCGCCAACTACCACATCTATGTCTTTGTAGGCCTGCGGAGCTTCTTCATAGAGCAGCGCTTTGTCTTCGCAAATTACACGGCCACCAAGTTCGGTGCGCTTCAAATCTTCATTGCTATAACGCTTTTCTAATTTGCCGCGACATTCAGAGCGCTTCCATTTACGGCCGGCACCATGAGCAAGGGTGGCCAGATTTGTAGTTTGATCTCCACGCGCCACCACCAGGTAGCTCAAAGTGCCGCGAGAACCAGGTATCACCACCGGCCCTTGATCTGACGGCGCCGCGCCTTTGCGATGAAGCCAACAAGATTGTTGACGGTCGAAGTGCACGCCGTTGTGGCAAACATCTAAGAGTTGCCTGCCGCGGGTATTGATTGCACCCATGAATTTCGTGGCAATAATCTGGCGATTTAACTGCGCCCACTTGACGGCATTGTCGTGATTAGCAAGATAATCATGCGCCTCTATTGATGCGGCCTCATGACCAGCGTTACCAAACTGTTTTTGATGAGTTTGCAAGATATTTTCACCCAGGCCGCGAGAGCCACTGTGGACAAGCACGTAGAGGTCGTCTTTAGCGATACCGAAATCGGCAAACAAAACAGGATCGACAATATCTTGCACGCCTTGCAGTTCAGCGAAATGATTGCCTCCGCCGATAGTGCCCAGCGAATTGTCAAAATTGGTTGGCGCAAGCTTGGCCGAAGCAATCTGTTCACAACAGGCGTCTACGCCCATTGATTCAAATGCAGTCAGCTTCTTGACCCACTTATCTAATCTGATTTCTGAGGTGGTGAGATCAGTTTGCCAGAAGCCCATGCCGCAGCCGATGTCGTTGCCGACAAGGTGTGGATAGATAAAGCCATCACAGGCAAAGACAGCACCAATAGGAGTGCCTTTACCCGGGTGGAGATCTGGCATGCCGATTGCCTGGCGCATGCCAGGCAACAGTGACGTTTGATTGAGTTGTTCGATGGCATTGCTTTCAATCCAGTTTTCTGGCGATGAAATTACTTTTGTGGTCATAACGGTCCTTTCGTATTTTTCTTCGTATCTATTTTTCATATTCGTTAGTCAAGAAACGCGATGGTTTCTGTTTGTACTTCAGTATTCATCAAGACACGGTGCCACTGCTCGAGAACGATAGTGGCATGATCTGGGTGACGCACTGAACCTTTAACGAAAACCGTGGCATCTCTAACCATCTGCCGCCAGACAAAAGATTTGGCAAGAGGGTCTCTGGCAACAAGTGCAGTATGTTCGACTTGAGTTAGTCCTTGCGGATAACGGTTGCAGACCATGACTGTCTCTCCGCCTCTGCGATAGGCGTAGCGGGCGACGTGTGCTTTGCCACCGGTGCCGCGCACCAGGAGTTCATGTGAACGAACTAGAACAGCCGGCACTACCAGCGATACTGGAATGAAAAACCATTCGCCTTGACGTCTGAACGCTTTGGTTTTGCGGCGGTTGCGCTTGGCTTGGCTTAGGCCAGTCTCTTGATGCAGAAGCTCATCTGGTTTGAGCGAGGCTTTCGCTGCAGCTACAGTGGATACGCCTTCTACAGCGGCAACAAAAAGGTGACGTTCATCTCGGCCGCAAAGAAAATGATCTTTTTGCACAGCGAATCCATCGCCATCGAGCTGCCTCGATAGCAACAACAAATGTTTGTCTTGTGCTAACACCTCCAAAACTGAAAGCTCAAGATCTGCTTGGGCGTCTTCGCGAACCGATATTTCGAATATTTCCTCTCCTCTTTTTGTGATGATATTGAGGCGCACAGCGGCCACCTGACGCTGGCGACGGCCCCGTAAAAATTCAGTATCGGCAAATTTTACGATGACCTTAGCACCAATTTTTCTAAATGATTTTTGCAAGTTGGCAAACATATATTTCTCCAGATGCTCGCAGCAAAACACCTCGCTGCAAACGAAGTAAAAAACAATGCACGATGCGAAGATGCCAGTTAAACTCTGGTTCTGCAGCGGGCGCTAATATAAGTTGTTAGTTACCGCAGCATGGCAATGCCAGTGCAATGGATTCAACAATAAATAACAGAAACTCTGGTTCCGTCAGATCGAATGTCCCAAGTACAAAGCAGGGGCTGTGAGCCCTTAGAGCGATATGCTGCTGTGCGAAGTACTTCGGGAAAACATGATCTTCACCTCGAAAAATGGGAGGAACTTAAAAACCATTCTATCAAGCGGAGAACTTATGTCAAGGGCGAATTCAAATAAACCGCCCAGGCGCCCAGCTCTGAAAAGGAGCTATTGTGACCTCAGGTGTTTGTGGAAGATCCGAAAATGAAACAACGAATGCTTTTCTTGACGCCAAATTATCAGGGGGAGGTGGAAGTGGCGATACGGAGCGAATTAGATTTATAGCCAAATCGTCCACCATTGCATCTCCCGAGCCACCAACAATTATCAAATCTGTAATTTTGCCTTTGATATCAACTCTAAATCTGCAATAAATTCTTTTGTGTCCAACTGCTTTTGTAAGATCGTCCAATTGTTTTTGCTTCTTAATTTTCTGGTGTATTCCTTGCAGCCAAGAATCTCGTCTTAAAGCTTCGTCCTCAGGAATCCACTCATTTGGCGGCATGCCACTTGCCGGTAGCGACATCGACAAGTACAATAAAAATGTCGTTAGAATTTTTCTCATAACTGCCACATTCAGAAAATCCGGCGGGGATATATTTGATTATATGCCCAGCCTGATGTAGCGGCTATAAATTAGGTTGCACTGACGCCTTCGACTATTCATTAATCCCGGCCGCCACCAACATATGAAC
>CASBPX010000085.1 GCA_949127735.1 Candidatus Obscuribacterales bacterium
CTTTTCTAGTCCACTTTTGTGGAAGATGTAATGGTTCGATTCTAAATGAGGCAAAACTTCACGCAAAGTACGATTTTTGATGATTCAATGCGAGCGGCAATTCATATTGTCGCTGATCACTTTAAATGAGAAAGACCATGAGAAAAGTAATAATAGTAGAATGAAATTACGCCCATCGGTTCCCAATTCAGTCAAAGCAGGATTTTTTTTAAGCTTGAACAGCGGCAAAATTGTAGAAATCGATAATTTGTCAATCAGACCGTACAAAGTCTCTGATCAAGATTCGCTGGTGCAATGCGCCAACGATAGAGAGGTCTGGCGCAACTTGCGCGATCGCTTTCCCCATCCTTATACAAAGAAAGATGCACGGGAGTGGATAGATCTGGTCAGCGAATTCAGCCCTGTCACCAATTTTGCCATTACCTTTGATGACCAGTGTGTAGGCGGCATCGGTCTAGCGCTCAATCAAGACGTGCATCGCAAGAGCGGCGAGATTGGCTATTGGCTGGGCAAAAAATTCTGGGGACTGGGCATTATGTCGCGGATGTTGCGCCCGGCCACCGATTATTTTTTTTCTGCGCACGACATTGTGCGCATTTATGCTTTTGTTTTTGACTGGAATCCGGCATCGGCAAAAGTGCTTGAAAAAGCCGGATACGAGTGCGAAGGCAAACTAAAGAAATCAGTTTTCAAAGATGGAGAATTTTGTGATCAACTGATTTTTGCGCGAATCTCTCAAGAGCGATAAATGGAAAAACTGCCAGTCGGTTCGCTAATTGAAGACAAGTACCAGGTGCTGGATATTCTCGGCTTTGGCGGTATGGGCATTATTTACCGGGTGCGGCAGCTCAATTTGCAAACCGATCGCGCGCTCAAAACAATTTTTACAGACAGAATGAGTGATGAAATTTGGCAACGCTTTGAGCAAGAGGCAAGGGCCATTTCAAGACTCGAACACAAAAATTTGATCAAAGTTTTCGATTATGGTTTGTTGAAAAAGCGCACTCCTTATTACGTAATGGAAATCGTTGAGGGCCTAACTTTAGCAGAACGCGTGAAAAAAACTGGGCCGCTCACTGTGGAACAAGCGCTCTCCGTCTTCATTCCCGCAGCTTTTGCCCTTGAATATGTGCATGGCAAAAATATTGTGCACCGCGATATCAAGCCGGCCAATATTATGTTCAACGAAAGCTTTGACAAAATATTTGATATTAAAATTTTAGACTTCGGCATTGCCAAAATGATAAGTGAAGCCGGTCATGCTGCCGATCTTACTAAGCCAGGTGAAGTACTGGGCAGCCCCAATTTCATGAGCCCAGAACAATCGCGCGGCACCAAAATAGATTATCGCTCAGATATATATTCATTCGGTTGCACTCTCTTCCAGGCGTTGACTGGTTCACCGCCATTTCAGGCTGACAGCCATGTAGAAGTGATCATGATGCATCAATTCAATGAACCACCCACCCTTAAAGAAAGTTTTGCCGCAGGCAAATTTAGCGCAGGCATAGAACTTATGTTGAACGTTTTACTGCAAAAAGATGTTCAAGATCGCTATCAAACTATGGACGAAGTTGCCCAAGATCTAATTGCACTACAGAGCGGAAAACATCCGCGTTACGCCAGGCGCTTGGCCGGCGAGCAGACAGAAAGGTCTGCCGAAATGCAACCTTCGAAGATAGTAAATGAAATTGAAAAAGTCCAATACAAAAGGCAAGACACAACCATTTCAAGGCAGCCCTCCAATCATGCCACCATGATTATTCTTGTTTTGATTTTACTCGCCGGCTTAACTGTGACAGTCTCAATTGTGTTGATCACAGGCGGCGAGAATATTTTCAAGTTTCAAACCAACTCTGAAAAGAAAACCCTGGCTCCTGAAATAGATCGAGGAGGGCCATTTTCACATCTGCACAGCGACGGCAAATCTGTAGTTTTCAATTTTCCCACTAATATGAGTTTGGGAAAAATTTGTACACCAGATTTTTCTACCGTAGTTGAAGCGCGGGGCACTGTAATCATGCCCTTACCACGACTCTACGGACTGCGACTTTCAAAAGAATGCATCAATCAACCTGAATATTTAAAACGGTTTAGAGTTGATGAAATTGGTGCTCTCGATTGTAGTAGCTTTGAGATCACTGACAAACAGCTGGTCAGTATTGCTTTTTTGAATAAAATTACATTTCTGGATATTAGCGGCTCTGATTTAACAGAAAAAAGTTTGCCTGAACTCGATCGCTTCACGCGCTTGAACCAGTTGACTATTTCAGCTACCAGACTTAAGGATGGCACTATTGCTCGCCTTAAGCGCCTGCGCGCCTTGGCTAGATTAGAAGCGCGAGAAATACCAAAAATAACTGCCACGCTCAATGCCATTGCCGGCTCTAAGGCATTGAGAGAACTGATGTTGAGCGAGTCGAATCAAAAAGACGAAATTATTCCTCTTGTTGCTAAAAATACCGGCTTGACTTACCTTAGTTTGTCAGGCAATCCTCGCCTTACTACCGCGGGTTTAAAACCACTCTGTGCTCTGACAAAACTCGAACATCTGAGCTTGCTGGGCGTGCCGCTTAAGCCTGATGTAATTCCTATCCTGACTAGCTTTAGACGTATGAAAGAGCTGAAAATTTCTAGCAAAGATTGGACAGAAAATGACAAAAGAAATTTGCGCCTTGGCAAACCAAAAGATTGTCAGTGCTTGATTGGCAGATCAAAAGAATCAAGCCTTGATAATTTTAACGCCGCCCCGCTTTAATCAACAGATAATATTCGACAGATAAATTTTCAGGAACATCACTGCTCCAATAGTAGTCATTAAACTCAATCAAAACAGGAGCATAGCGATGAATAAACTTGATCAGACTAAAATATCAATTTTGCGCGAAGCTTCTAAAACTTTGAATACTGTAAGCAAGGTCAAGCAAGAAAACGAAGAATTCGTCAAATGCAAACGCTCGCACAGCCATCCTGAAGCCGTGCGAACTCTTTACTTGCAGGCGCTTGATTCTTTGATCGATGATGGCGTCATGAACCTGGTTCTCGCTAACGAGTATATGGATTTGTACGAAGTAAAACCAGGGGCTAAACTGGCTACTGCTGCGCCTGCGACAACTCCCGATGAACTTTATGCCCGGCTTAGAGCGGCATATTAATTACTGTTTTGTTGCGAGCAGAAAGCCTGGCTGCCTCTATCACTTTCATGCATTGCATCGCCTCGGCAACAGCTACCGGTACAGGCGTACCTGTGCGAATAGCGGCACACATTTGTGTGTAAAAGTTTTGATAGGCGCCAGGCAAAGTCGCAGGTCGCTCTTCTATTTTTTCGCCGTCGCGATATGTCGTCAATTTGCCGTAGTCTTCTTTGTGATCGTGACCCCAGAACAAATGCCCGGGACGATGGCCTTGCTTGAGCGCGTTTTCTTGAGAGTCAAGGCCCCACTTTTCATAAGCACCTTTGAGACCGATGCAGCGGAAACGCGGCCCTTGAGCAGGTGCCAATAAACTCACCCAGATGTGAGCGACAACGTCGTCTGCAAATCTCAAGGCAACAAAAGTATCGTCATCGCCGGCTACCCCAGCTCGACGGTGAATAACCTCGGCATACACCTGTTGTGGTTGGCCGAAAAGCAGCAGAGCTTGATCAATTAGGTGACTGCCGAGATCAAAAAGCAATCCACCGCCATCCTCAACACTGGTAGTTTCCCGCCAGCCGCCCGGTTTTGGCTCTAAACGGTAACGCTCGAAGCGAGATTCAAGGCGCGTGATCTTGCCAAGCACACCTTTATCTATCAGGTTCTTGACAGTAAGAAAATCGCCGTCCCATCTGCGATTTTGAAAAACTGACACCAGCACGCCAGTGCTTCTACTGGCAGCAATAAGCAACTCCACTTCGTCTGACGATATGGCGACAGGCTTGTCTACTACTACAGCAATACCGGCATTAATACTGGCTAGAGCTAGCTCGACATGGGTGTCGTTTGGTGTGGCGATGACAACCAGATCGTACTTAGATTTATTGGCGAAAACTTCATCAAGACTGGCAAATATTTTGGCCTGGGGAAAATCATCTTGAGCCTGCTCTTGCCTGCCCTGACTGCGAGTAACGATAGCGGCGACTTCCATGCCTTGGGTCGAGGCAATCAGAGGGGCGTGAAAAGCTGATCCGGCTAAACCATAACCAACAATTGCAGCGCGAATAGGCTTCTCTTGCGCCATTTAGATGCTCCTTAAAATTTATCTGCCATGTCTTTAATCGCTTAGAATGCGCCGACACGTTGCGCTCAACATATGTGAGCTGTAAACTGTCACCATTAACAGGTTTATACCTGGCTAAATTTGGGACTGATTAATTGTGAGTCGTTAATTGTAGATCCTACGACGACGGTCTTATAAATTTTCTTTTGAACGACGGATATTGCTGGCTTTCATGGATCAAGATTGGGATAGATATAGAATTTTAGGCGAGCAGGCCGAGGCCAACTCCAATTATCCCTATGCGGAAGCAATGTGGGCAATGACGGTCTTAATCGCGCAACATTTCGGCGACAAAGATCCGCGCACTCCATACAGTCTAGATTCGCTCAGCAGAGCGCTTATGCGCCAGCAAAAGTTCACTCTGGCGGAGCACTTTCTCAGTAAAGCCTGGTCGATTAAAACCCAGGTTATCAATGCCAGCGCTCTTGAGATTGCCACAACTATGAATCTGGTGGCTGAACTTTATTATCGGCAGGGAAAATATGCCGATGCCATACAAATGTGCAAAAAAGTGTACGGCATTTATCAGAGCGCCTACGGGCCCACCCATGCAAAAACCCATGAAATTGCCGGCAATATAGCCATGCTGGAAAAAATGAATCCCGCCGGCCAGGCTTCAGAGCCTGCCGCTATTCCTTCTAGTCAGGCTAGTCAGGCTAATCAGGCCAGCCAGGCTAATCAGGCCAGCCAATCGGCCAACCAGGTTATCAATGCCGTTTCTCAGCCGGCACAGGCGTCTGTTCAAACCGCAACGGCCACGACCCCTCCGACAACCGGAACCTCTACTTCAACTTCTCAGAATGCCGTACCTTCTGCGTCTGCGCCACAGACCAGCAAAAAACGCTCAGGCATGCCACGTTGTGAAGTGTGCGGTTCGGTGATGGAAGCAGACTGGTGCTTCCGTTGCACAGGCAACAGTGTCAAAGCGATTAATCCGGGCCAACAACTGACCTGATTATTAACCCTGCTGTAATGCTCTAATTAAGGCGTGCCTGAGGCCATTTTGCCAGAGCTCGTCAAAAAGCACGGCTTTAACGATGTCGTATTTGGCGCCGCTCAGTACAAGTTCATGGTCCAGGCGCCTGACAAAATCAGCCCCGTCGCCAATATCGCCAATTTGAAAAATCACTAGTTTAATTTGATTGCTGGCGGTCATGCGGCCGGCAGCTTCACGTAAAACTTGCTCGGCTGCAGCACCGCTGTTAGTCTCACCATCGGTAATCATGACAATTAAAAGCGGTTGCTTTCGCGCTGTACGCCAGTAATCATCAATAATCTGCTTCAACGGTGCGGCAAATTCTGTGCCGCCATTGGGCTTGCTGGCGTTCATGATGGCCATGATTTGGTCAGCTGTGCACTTATGTGCCACCCTATATTCA
>CASBPX010000086.1 GCA_949127735.1 Candidatus Obscuribacterales bacterium
CCCACCTTACTCTGATCCCAATTCCATTTAGACGATTGTTGTAGCTTTGTTTAAAATCGGCTAACCTTCCAAGGAGCAAAAGTTGACTAAAATAGTCAAGTGCTACTTCGGAGACCCTAGTGACAGCTCCTCCAGTCAAATCAGCTCCAAAATCGCTTGCAGTTCAGAACCGTCAACATCCTGAACTACTGCCTGAGCCTAAATGGAAGAAGAGTGTTATCAAGCGCTCTCTGTTTTGTGCGCTTTCTATTTTTGCGGTGATTAACGTGGGCCTGGCTCAGTTTTCCGCTATGGAACAGCGCAAAAGCGCTAAGGCGCCTGGCGGCGATTTCTGGACCAATCCGGTTCTAATTGATGCCGCTATTGCCGAGTTTAAGGCGCAAAAGCCGCCGGCGAAAGTCGTTTTGCTTGGTTCGTCTCTGGTGATGTTTCCTTTTTGGGCCATGGACGCCAGTTTTGAGCATAAAATTAGCGACATCGCTCACTACCACAAATCAGCAGCACTGGAAGCCGCTCTAGCTAAAAGCGGAGTTGGCCAGGTGCCTATATTTTCGCTGGCCAGCGCTGGTCAAATGAGCTCAGATACTTATTTGTACGTAAATGAGTTTCTCAAAGGCGACACCAAACCAGAAGTTTTAGTCTGGGGTATTGCCCCTCGTGATTTTTCCGATAGCAATGTCAAAACCCCCACGTCCACTGTTTCTTTTCAGCAAATAGTGGGCCTGCAAAACTTTATTGCTTACAGTAAAACATTCATGCCTCGCTTTGAAGACAAAGCCGAATTTGTTGCTAATCACAGTTGTTTTTTGTATGGCCGCCGCTGGCGTTTGCAAAAAGAAGTAGATAAGGGTATTGAGCGTGTCAGTCAGACAATCGCTCGCCTGGCCACTTTTGGCTCTGCTAAGCCGGTAGAAAAAGCAGTTCAGTATGCTCCCGCTAAAGCTCAGTTAGCGGCGCCGATTAAGCGCGCCACTGCTGGTGGTGCTATCAGTTCTGCTGAAGCTAATGCACTTTTGTTTGCCGCCACTGTTGAACAACGCTGGAAAAGTAGTGCTAAAGAATACGCCGGCCGTTATAAAGGTATTGCCGATCGTGATTTGACTGTGCAAATGGCGTGTCTCGATAAGACACTAAAAATTTGCCAAGATCGCGGCATCAAAGTTGTAATAGTAAATATGCCTTTGACAGCTAGCAATCAAAAGCTTATGCCTGAAGGTTTTTACAACAGATTTTCGGCTGAAGTAGTGAAGACTACCGCCAAGTACAGTAACGCCGTTACCTACTTAGACGCCAGTCATAATGCGGTTTTTGACGATAGTGATTATTGGGATACCGTGCACATGAATCATAAAGGCGGCGCGAAACTACTAACTGAAATTGTGCCGACTATAAAAGGCTATTTGTTGAAGTAATGAAGAAGAAAATTGTACCGATTATTCTTTTCCTCGTCGGTTGTTCATGCTTTGCTATCGCGCATTTTCTCGCCAATTCAGCTGAAGAACATGATGCCATAGGTGGTATCACCAATCTTATTTATAATGGTGGCGGCTGCGTCATAATTATCTTGTCTATAATTATGTTTTTCAATACTGGAGATGACGAAGACGAAGAACAGGGCTAGTTAGTAAGTAAGGCCGTCAGTCAGAGCTGTTTCGTTTTCGCTAGACTTTCAATGGCATCTGCGCCGATTGCGGTGGCAGACTGTGCTTTGTCTATCTGTGCCTTCGCTTCCCGGCAGGCAAGTTCAACTGCTTTGCTATTTTTCAATTCGCTCAGAGTTCTTGCCCACTCGTCATGGTTGAGATTCCTGAGTTCACGAGCCACGCCCAGTCTTCGTAGACGGAAGGCATTGTCAAATTGATCGTGGGCAAAGGGAGTAACCAGCTGTGGCACTCCGGCAGCGAGACCCTGGATGCTAGTTCCTATGCCACCATGGTGCTGAACCATCAATGCTCGAGGAAAAAGCATTGAAAATGGTGCGTACTGAATGTGCAAAATTGTTGAGGGTAGGTCTTGCGGAATCTGTTCCGGAAAAGCCGATACCAGTATGGCACGCAGCCCAATCTTTTGAGCGGCTGCCATGGCGGTTGCGAAATGCTCTTTTGCATGTGCCATGGCGGAACCGGCTGTGAATACTACCGGAGGTTCTCCTGCCCGCAAAAATGCTTCAAGCTCAAGAGTGAGGGTTTGATCTTCTGGGCGATCATAAACAGGAAAACCGGTAAGCACTATATTCGGTGGCCAGTCTGGTTGAGGTTTCGCATACCAATCGGGGAATGCTCCAATTACTTGATCGCTGGAATGCATCCACTGGCGCATAACACTCCTGGTTGGAGGTAGGCCGTTTTGTTTTCTAATTTGATTGAGATCGTTTAGACAAGTTTGGTCTAACCAAAACTTATCGATGGCAGACATGGCCAGATGCTTTACCGGTAAAGGTAAGTGCGGAAAAAATGGCAGGCCAGGCATGGCCATGGGATCGCAGGCAGAAATGATACAGCTTGGGGCAAGGTGAATTGTGGAGCCTCGCCTGTGGTGCTTCTCCTGAATCATGCGACTACCGAATGCCAGAGTGGACCCGACTAGCACCGTATCTGGTCTTAAATGCTTTTCTATCAGGTCAACGCTCATCTGAAGGCTTGCTTTCTCGCTTCGCCAAACCGCCTGAAAGGCTGTTGGCGGATTCCAGAGCTCGGGGTCAGCCACCGCTTTCAGGTACAGGTCTGCGCCACCAAGGGCGAAAAAATTAAGACCCGCTTTTTTTACTTTGTCTTCGAAATAGCCGTTGGCGATGAAGTCGACTTCGTGACCGCGATGATCAAGTTCGCACGCGTACATGAGCATGGGATTGATATCGCCGGCGCTACCGATGGCCGTGACTATGACGTGCATTGTTGACTCATGACGTTCAAACTATTCGCTGGCTGTAATGGCAACAATGCGATCGCCTATGGCAATGCGCTGTACAACTTCCATGCCTTGCACTACGCCACCAAAAACGGTGTACTGGCTGTCAAGCTGTCTTTTTGGCCCCAGTGTAATATAAAACTGGCAGCTGGCTGAATCACGATTGTTTGGTTGTCTGGCCATTGCCACCACCCCTGGTGCATTATGGCTGGCCATTGGAGAAGTTTCAAGCGGCAAAAAGCGCGGTGCTGTTTGCCCGCGGGGAATATAATTGCCTGTGCCGTTGCCGTTGGGGCAACCACCCTGCACCACAAAACCAGGTTCGACGCGGTGAAAAGTCAGGCCGTTATAAAAGCCAGATCTGACCATTTCTAAAAATGCTTTGCAGGTAATTGGTGCCACTTGTCTGAACAGGCGAATGGTGATGTTGCCTTTGCTGGTTTGCACAGTCACCACCGGGTCGTTATTAGGCTGACCCTGACCTTGATTTTGTACCTGGCCCTGAGCTTGCAGCTGTCTTTGCAATGGTGTGCCAGGTGGAGGTGGTGCTTGCCCTGGTTGTAAAAACGCCGACGAACCGGCTGGCGGGCCGCCAGCTTGCTGACCGGCACCAGCTTGTGGATAGCCCGGAATTGAACCGGCACCACCAGGAGCACCTGAGCCGCGACCAGGAATACTGGTACCTGGTGGCAGCCTCATTCGATCTACATTTTTCATGTATGGACTGGGCTGATTGGGATTGTTCATGCCTGGGGCTCCAGGTGCAAAACCAGCTGCGGCGTTGCCCTGGCTAACCTGGCCGGGCACAAAGCCACCAGGGTTGACCTGCTGGGTCGCATTGTTAAAAACCGGAGCCGCTGCTGCAGCAGGTCTATAAGCGGGCAGGGTAATTTCAGGCGGCACAAAATCAGGATTAGTTTCACCGGCGCAAGCAGCGTTCGGCAAAACTACGGCCAGGCCTAAAGTTAAAGCCAGGCATTTGATGATCGATTTTAGTGACGCACTTTTGAACATAATAAACCACAATATAATCATTACATTCTATCTGTTTATTTATTCTTGTGCGGCTTGTGCCGATTGACCGGCAAAGCTTTTTTCAAAACCAAAGTCTGTCCAGACGTCAACCAGGCCATGATTTTGCAGGTAAGAGGCAGGCACATCCTCGCCTATGGCGCCGGTAAATGCGCGTTCGATGATTGAGCGTTTCTTTTCGCCTGAAGCCATAAGAATGATGCGCCGGCTGTCAAAAATAGTCTGCAGGCCCATGGTAATTCCCGTGCGCGGCACAGCTTCAAGGCTGCCAAAAGCCTCCTGATTGGCCACTCTGGTTGATTCAGCTAACCAGGTGCAATGGGTCCAGCTGGCCAGGGCCGTACCGGGTTCGTTAAAGGCTATATGACCGTTGCTACCGATGCCTAAAATGGTTAGATCGAGTCCACCGCAACTGGCAATCACTTGATCATAATCTTCTGATTGGCTGGGATTCAGGCGATTCGGCAAGGGCAAATTGGTCTGGTCATAGAGATGATTTTCTAGAAAAGCCTGAAATGAGCGCTGATGCTCTACGTCGAGATAGTCATCGAGGGCAAAACACTGCACCCCTGACCAGTCTATGGGAGGGGCATCTCTATCGAGATCTTCTTCGCCGCCATGTGACCAGTTGGCCAATATTTTATAAGTCAGTAAAGGCGTGTGGCCTGTGGGCAGACCCAGGTTGCTGTTTGGCTTAAGTCGAATTTGATCGGCTATCGCTCTGGCCACCCGGCGACTAAGTTGCTCATAAGATTCCATATTGGCGCTCTGTCTCGGCGTGTTTTATCATTGGATAGGTGCGGGTATGAGTGATAAAGACCACTTATTACCGATTACTAGCAATGTATTACCCCATTTAGTCGGACTTTGCCACTCCTTGCAACTGTTTAGCAAAAATCGCTCAAGCAAAATTATGTTCAGCTTCGCCGCTGCGGTGACTTTATGGCTGCCGACGGCTACATCATTACTAACGCTTTCGCCTGCCCAGGCGCAGACTCGTAAATTGCAACGGGCGACCTTTCAGAGCTTTGCCAATCCGGGCGGCAATCAGAGCCAGTTACAGCCTTCCATGGGTCTGCACCTTACCGAAGGTATGGACCGCAAACCAGGCACCAATTCGCAAGCTTATCCACCAGGAGAACCCAGTTTGAAAATGGGTCTGGTGCGCTGGGAAAATCGCAAGATGCCAATCAAAATTTGGATTAGCCCTGGTCTGAAGCTCCCTGAATTGCCTTTCAGCGAATTGCAAAAAGTACGCCCAGATCAAGTTTATGATTTGCTCTGCCAGCCTGACGGTTTCAGTCAGTTGGAAAAAGCACCACAGTGGACCGAGGAGACAAATTTTCAAGTCGCCACGGGTATCGAGCAGTGGCGCCAGTTTGAGCGCGAGGGTATTTTCAGTTTTGGTTTCGTAGACGACCCTAAGCAAGCCCAGATACTGGTATTTTTTGTTGATGCATTTCGTGATAGCACCACTCCTGGTGGCATTATGGTCGGTGGAAATACTTGTGCTCAGGTTTATCCTTTTGAACAAGCACAACGAGTTAATATTCAGCAGAAACCTGTGATCATCGAACTTTCTACTCTGGTTGATTCTACTCCAGAAAAAATGATCGGCGCCACAGCTCACGAGTTTGGCCATGCTCTCGGCATTAAGGCTCATAGCCCCTATCGCGATGACATCATGCATGAAAATCGCGTGGTCAATGTGCTTTCTCCCGCTGACAAAAGCACTATCAGAAATCTCTATCGTAGTAAGCCCGCTTATGTCATGTAATTTGAAATAGTTGTGAGCATCGACAAAATACCTGGTCAACATTTGAGCCTCATCGCGTTGCCTGCCGAGCAAAAAGAGCGGGTAATTCTGGCTGTGGAAGACCTGGGTGGGCAGGTAACCGCCACCGATATTGCCATGAAAACAGGCTTACCCCTGCCGCAAGTCAATTTCGCTTTGCAGCAAATCGCCTGTGATACAAGCAGCCACATGTTTGTTACCGAAGCCGGAGAAATTTGCTTCAAATTTGCCGACAACCTGGCCGATATCTATGCCGCTAAAGACAAGGCCCTGCGCCAGGTACAGATGGAGCGTGTGGCTCTTGATATAGCATTCTTTCTGGCACGTGTTTTGTTTGGCATTACTTTGCTTTATGCGATCTGGGAGTTTAAACCAGGTCATCCACGTTTGCTTGGATACTATGTGCTTTTGATTTTTGGTGGTGTCTGGCTGGAGCGGCAGTATGGTCAGCAGTTTCAGGAGAACGAGCCAAAAGAGAAATGGATGAGCCTGGCCGACGCCGTTGGCCTCGGTAATTTAACCAATATTTTTTCATGGCGCTATCGACACCGCAATCGCAAAATTGAGAATATTTGGGAATTGCTTAAGCCGGAAGACGAAGAACCAAAATACAACAAAGCATCATTTTTCAATGTCTGTTTTTCTTTTGTCTTCGGCGACGGCAATGCTAATGATCGTTTTGAAGAACTACAGTGGCAGGTTGTAGCCGAAGTGATTCGCCAGAATAAAGGTGCGATAGTAGTCGAACAGCTGGCGCCTTATCTCTGCTGCCCGCCTGATGACGAAGATGCGATTCTGCCGGTTCTCGTGCGCTTCGGCGGCCAGCCTCATGTAATGGAAGACGGCAATCTGGTTTATCTTTTTCCTGAGTTGATGAAAAGTAAGGGTGCCGATTTTAAAATGCCACTTTTTCTCATCGAACGCAGTCGCAAATTTTCCGAGCTGCCGTTCACCTATATTGCACCAGTGTGGTTTGCCTCTACATTGATGTTGTTGGTTTCGTACTTTAATTTTCTCCACCCTGATTTTTTTGCCGGTCAGGTCGGCAGTATTTTGCCAGAGGGTTTCACCAACTGGCATTTCGTTTTGCCCTTTTCGCTATTTTTCCTGCTTATGCCGGCTGTGCGCTTCTTTGTAAGCTCCACGCACAACAGTGAAGTTGACGAGCGAAATAAGCTTCGTGCTTACTTCGCTGAAATGCTTGAGCATCCTGAGCCGCCACTGGCAGCCAAGCTGAACGCCAGTCGGCAATATCAGCTGGCAGATAATCTCACCGACATCCGGGGCAAAGTCAGTTATTCCACTGAAAAGGATGTTCTCGACCAGGAGCCGAGCTGGTACTCGCAATACGAAAGATAGAAAATGTTACTATCTAGGTCGGAATTCTTGCGGGGCATCTGGTGAAGTCAATAATTGTCATACCGGCGCGTTACGGCTCATCTAGATTTCCCGGCAAACCGCTGGCACCAATCAGTGGCATGGCCATGATTGAGCGCACCTGGCGCATCGCCAAACAGGCAGCTGCCGATCAGGTAATCATTACTACTGATGACCTTCGCATCGAAGCGGCCGCTAAGAAATTTGGCGCAGAAGTCGTGCGAACCAGAGAGCAGTGCGCCAATGGCACAGAACGTGTCTTTGAGGCACTTACCAACATGAAAGCTACCCCTGATGTGGTGCTCAATTTACAGGGCGATGCGGTTTTAACTCCACCATGGATTTTAGATAACATTATTGAAGCTATGCGTGCCGATTCATCTGTGCAAATTGCTACACCCGCCACCAAAATGACTATGCCGCAATTTCAAGATCTGATCGGTCAAAAAGCGCAGGGTATTGTGGGTGGTACTCTGGTCGTTTTCGATAAAAAATTCAACGCCCTCTATTTTTCAAAGTCTCCTATTCCTTTCATTCGACCAGACGTGATTTCTGATGCGAAGGCTGATGTTCCTGTTTATCGCCACATCGGGCTTTATGGTTATCGCTACTCAGCTCTCAAGCAATATCTTTCATTACCGCAGGGAATTTTAGAAAAAGTGGAAGGTCTGGAGCAGTTACGCGCGCTGGAGAACGGAGTGCCTATCAGGGTTGTGCTGGTAGACTACTTGGGCAGAACACACTGGTCTGTGGACAGCCCCGATGATATTGGAAGAGTAGAAAAAATTATCGCCGCTCAGGGTGAGCTGTTTAGTTGAGTACAGGAGTTTGTGATGCGATTGATTTTGGCCAGGCACGGCAATACTTTCAGTGCTGGTGAAAAAGTGTTCTGGGTTGGCGGCAACAATGATTTGCCTCTGGTATCAGGCGGTATCACCCAAGCCGAGCGAGCCGGTCATGCTCTTGAAAATATCAATTTGGCAGCTGTATATTGTGCACCGCTGTTGCGTACAAAACAGTTTGCCGAAATTGCGTTAAAAACTGCCGGCATCGATCTTCCAATTGAGGAAGATGTGCGTTTGAAAGAAATTGATTATGGTCACTGGTGTGGTCAAACCGACGCCGAAATCGTAGAACAGTTTGGTGAAGGTGCACTTAAGGGTTGGGTGGAAAGCAGCGTTTGGCCCCACGATGGTGGGTGGTCATCAGATGAAAACACTGTGCAAAAAGAAGTGGAAAGCTTCGTTCAAGAACTGACCGACAAATTTGGTCACCAGAGTGACGACAACATTTTGATCGTAAGCAGTAACGGCAAATTGAGATATTTTTTGCATCTTATTGTTGGTGAGTTTAATAAGCGCGTTCTGGATCATTCTTTTAAAGTGGCTACCGGCCGCATTTGCGTGCTTGAGAGTGCAGACAACAATTTCAAACTGCATTTGTGGAATGCCGATCCGGAAAGTTTGAAAGAATTTGCTGCTGCCAAATAGATACTTGCTGTGATCGATAAGCTGATTGAATACAAGCCAATACGTGCGGATCTTGAAGAAGAAGCGTCGGCTTTAATAAACACAGCTGTCTCTAATTCCGAGCCTTCTGATGCACCACAGTTTATTCACATGTGCGGCATACCTGGAGCAGGTAAGACCACTTACGTAGAGAAGTGGCTGTTGCAAAACCAGGGTTATTCATGCGTGCAGTTTGATCAAGTGATGGAACAGTTATCTGGCTATGGAGAAGATTTGATCGAGCGGGGTTCTGAGTCAGCTTTTGCCTTGTGGGAGTTGCCTGCCCGCGCCATTGGCTATCATTTGCTTCAAGCATTGGTTGATGGCCGGCGCAATGTTTTATTCGATCACAGTGCAACCAATCGTATGCATGTGGATCTTATTGGTGCAGTTAAGAGAAGAAATTATCGTACTCATATGCACTATATTCAATGCTCGCCGAAAACTGCTGTGGAGCGCGTCAAGCTACGAGAGACGATTACAGGAAGGCATACACCCGAAGCGCTTATTTATGAGAGAGAAGAGCTTCTTCAAGAGCTGTTACCGCTTTATCAAAATTTGGTAGATAGGTTTGTTGCGGTTTAGATTTGGCAGTGGCTGTCAGCTTCTATCGGTGCCAGATCTGTATATCATTGGATTTAAGGGAACTACTGTATCTGTTTTATTGCGACCCCGATATCAATCTGGGCAGAAGGCCACGCAATTAGCTCTTGAAGGAATTTCAGTGAACTGCTGGTTTGCTGACAGAGTACAAAACAGCCCCGGTGTAATTGATGTATAATACCTACAATGAATGTAGGAAATATGATGTTATGCTTTGCAAGAACTACGCCAAACAGCTTTACGAGATAGCCGAAAGTCAAAATGGCTATTTCACAGCTAAGCAGGCTCTGGCATCCGGCTATTCCGACAGAATGCAGACTTACCACGTGCAGAATGGCGATTGGATAAGAGAGTCCAGGGGCATTTTCAAGCTGGCTTCCTACCCACCAGTACAGGAGCCTGAACTCATGGTCTGGTATCTCTGGTCCTGCAATCGCGCAGAAGAGCCGCAAGCAGTGTTTTCGCACGACACGGCCCTGCAAATATATTCGCTCTCGTCCTGGAATTCGCAAAACATCCACATGACGGTCCCGCCCAGCTTTCGCCGCATGGTCGTGCCGGATGTTCTGCGCCTGCACCATAGGCACCTGGATAAAAAGGACATCGCAATTCGCCACAGCGTGCCAGTAACCAAGCCGCTTAAAACAATTGTCGACCTGCTGATTGACGGACACACGCCTCGCAAATATATCAAAGAAGGACTGGAGGAAGCGCTTGACCAAAACCTCATTCTTCCAGGCGAGATCGCTGATGCAAAACTCACGGAAGAAGAACGGACACTATTTGAAGACCTTATGCGGAAGACTGCCTGATGCCAGATCCAAAACATTACACCAATGCTCGAAACTTCAGGCAGGCGCTTGATGGTAAGCGCAATGTTTTATTCGATCACAGTGCCACCAATCGCATGCATGTGGATCTTATTGGTGCAGTTAAGAGGAGAAATTATTCTTCTCACATGCACTATATTCAGTGCTCTCCAGAAACTGCTGTGGAGCGCATCAAGCTAAGAGAGAAGATTACAGGAAGGCATACACCCGAAGCGCTTATTTATGAGAGGGAGGCGCTTCTGCAAGAACTGTTGCCTCCTTATCAAAATTTGGTAGATTGGTAGATAGGTTCGTTGCGGTTTGAGTTTGGATCATGAGGCCAAGTGTGACACAACTAGTGAGTTCCAGGAATAATGACAATATTTAAGATAGCACTACTGATTATTGCCCTGGTATCCTCAGCCTTTATCTACTACGAATTTGAATTTCATAAGTTGTCCAACTTACGCGCGGTTGGTTATGCTCTGTGTCCTACCTATGATTTACAGAACTGGCCGCCATGGCCACCTTTCTATAGACCTTTGAAGGCCACAAAATGGTGGATTTAATTTTGCGAAAGGTTGACAGCGTGTTTGGAAGCAAACCGCCGACGTGGTTCGTTGTGATGTGTTGGTGTTATCCATTTTTATGGCAGTTATTGGGTTCGGTATTCGTTCAAATGTTTGGCACTAATCACGAGTTGCAGGACAAATTTGCTGCGTTGTATGTCTTGATAGGTTTTCCGTTGCCATTGTTAGTATTGCTGTGTTTTAGCAAATGGTATAGGCGTCACGTAGTATTCATGGTATCGGCATGGTGCATTCTATTTGGCATTATGGGAGGCATGACATTCAGTTCTTTCAATGCACAGATACACAAGTGTTTTCAAATCGTTTTAAGCATTGTCGAAAATAGATAGCGATGCACACTAAGTCTCGGCAGGCATTATGTAGTACCTGCCGAGTTGAGTGGGTTCTAGCTGTGTCTGTCCGGTTTGTTGAAAAACCATCCCAATTTCCTGTACTTTTTGTCCTTTAAAGCAAGGAAATTGCAGGAAAAAGATGCCACCATTAACGCCACTAAGTTGTTCGACCAGTCGAAAGTCGAAAACTTCCGCAATTCTTTCACCTTTAATTCGGAAGAGAAAGCGCCACCATATGCGAAGCCGGAATTATCTGCCAGCGGCTGATATGGATCGTTATGTTTCGATCTACTATTTCGAAAACGCCCTGTAGATGGGAGTTTTCGAAATGGCGGAACGCTCACTGAGCCTTTTGGGGTACCCTAACAGCTTCGAAATCGCTAAATCGCCGAAGTTGAATTTGGAGCAGACTTAAAACAAAAAAAAGTGTCTCAAAGTTATTGACACGTTCCGAAATGAGCATTTTATTTGTACTAGATACGTTCTATAAATCGGGTAACATAAAGTTAGTTACCGGTCGAGCTGCAATTATGATGTCTAAACCTCTGGGAAGTATCCTTATCGCCCTGGTTGTGCTATTCGGATATTGTTTACTAGCTAACCAAGGGTTGTTCGATTGGACTACTCGAAAACTAGAACCTTTCGGATTTATTAACCAGAAGGGAAATATGATTTTCAACCTAAGGGAATTTGATAAGAATGGTACGTTCATAACTATCTCTGACTTTAATGATGATTTCTGCCGAATTTCTAGTCTGCTACCTTTGCCGTTGAAGCACGGCGCTCGCAATGAATCAGCTGGGTGCTCGTACTTAAACAAAAGAGGCGAACTTTTGGCCACTACAGCTGCGCTGATTTCAGGTAGAGATTTCTCGGATGGCCTCGCTGGAGTGTATGTCTTGGATAACACGCAGACACTTAAAGATTCGACCCTGGTAACCCGGAATTGGTGGTATTTGAACAGTAATGGAAAAGTTTCTTTGGGCCCATTTTCGGAAGTGCAAGATTTTTCAGAGGGATTGGCGGCCGTCAAAAATATAGGCGACAAATATTGGCGTTACATAGACAAAGCAGGAACTGAAAGGTGCTTTGGGCAATTTGAAGATGCTACGCGTTTTGCTTGTGGTAGAGCAGCAGTATACGTCAATGGTAAGTGGGGGCTCATTGCCAGCAGCGGAAAGACTATCTTATCTCCTACGTATAAAGATAAAATCAGGCCGTTTCATGAAAATTTTACTGCAGTTGAGATGCCCTCAAAGAATCAAGTGTTATATCTGAATAGAGATGGACAGGTCCAACTGAGTGTACATAGAAGCAATTCTATTCACAAAAAATTTCTTCACTATGACCCAGCCAAAGGTATTTTCTCTGTGCAAATAGACAAACCGTACAACGCTTCATCAGTTGAAATAAACGAACCTAGCTACGACGTTTCTGACGGACTCATTGTTATTGAAAAAAGTGGAAAGTTTGGATATGGTGACCTAAACGGCAATATTGTTGTAACTCCTAGGTTTGACTATTGCTGGCCTTTTTCAGAAGGGCGGGCTCGCGTCTACAGGGAAAATTCGGAAGCGGGTCTATTTGGCTATATTGATCGTTTAGGAAATGAAATTATTCCCTGCAAATATATAGAAGCTAGTACTTTTTCCGAAGGCTATGCTGTTGTGATTGAACATGATTATTTGAAAAGTAAGTACATCGATCAAACAGGGCGTAATGTTTTTAACAAAACTTTTCCGGCTGCTAAAAGTTTTCACAATGGATTTGCGTTCGTCGGTCGCTCGTTGTACTAGTAGCAGGTCACTCCCGGTGCGCGTCAAGGAGTCGCGCGATGGTTCACCAAGACCCGCTTTTTACGAGGAAAGAGTGTAGCGGAAGTCTTGAACGACATTGGAGGTTGGTTCGCTTAATCGGCGGACCAACCTTCTTTTTTTTCTTTGTCTTTTTAACAGACTTTACCGAAAAGGATGTCCTGTGAATTTGCACGCTTTTTTTCTCCTTTTTTATGGCATTAAAGTCCGAAAATTTTGCGAATTATTTTTCGCGTTGTTCGCCCGTCTAGCTTTCGGGCGACGTGGATGGAAATTTAATTCGCAAAATTTTGGAAAAACAATTCGCAAACTCACACCCGTCCCTTGCAAGATGACGCCAGACACCAGGTCGATTAATTGATCAAGCTAACCTCGTCCTTTTGCATTCATATAAAAACGCAGAGCACGAAGCGCCAGGTATGCCTCACTATCATCTAATTTAACTTCCTTCTTTTCGTCATTCATGCTGTAATGCTCCGAGATACGGCGATTACTAAGAGCAACCAAAGGATTACACGTGACGAATAACCCACCGACCGAAATCCAAACGCTCATCGAGAATCACATCAAGGGCTTCAACGAGCATAACGTCGACCTTTTCATCAGCGTTTTTGGAGATACGGCAATTATCATTGACGGTATCGCCCCGTATCGCTGGTTGAACCCAAACGCTCCAACAAAATGGCTAGCTGACGTAGAGAAATGGCGTAAAGACTTTGGCGTGACGCACGAATTCTTGTCCTACGAAATGACCTTCTGGAATGTCGAAGACTCGAATGCATATGCCGTTATTGCAGGCAGCCTCGAGGTAACCATAAAAGATCAGAACGTTGTTCGAACGGGAACCATGGCGTATACCTTTGCAAAATACAATGGCGTATGGAAGATTGAGGCGCAAGCTTGGGGGCGAACTTCCTAAAAGTGCTCGCATTCTCATCGTGACGCAAAACTCTGCCAAATTATTCCGCAAAGTTAACTTCTAAACTCAAGTCCGCCAGCGCAGAACTGTTTCTTTAATAGGATTGACGAAAGGTCGGCCTTGATCTTGAGCGTCATTCCATTCTTTTTTGAGGACGAAATACCATTTACTCGGTGTACCAGAATCTTTTATTGTCATGATCAAATTGGGCTTGTAGTGCAAACCCTTCCCTTGCAAGATGGCAATGCCACCGTCCTGAACAACAAAGCTGTAGACTCCCCAATCAATGAAAGGTCGCACTAGCGGCGCAATTAAACGGGCAAAAGGAGCGGCCCAGTAAGTTATATGTGTGAACTCTGTTGTGGTTTCGTCTATCGGTGTAATTGTTGTGATGCCCGATAAAACTGCCTTACCGCCGACGATAATGTGCTCCATTCGATAGGCTGGCAGGCGAAAACCAATTTCAGTTTCGATATCAGTACCTAGAAAATTGAGCAGAAAAGATTGCTTCGGTCTTTTGTGCTTGACCATGGTCCAACCAGTACCGCACGGTACATAGGTTTTTACCTTCTCTTTGATAGAGTTTCCACTGCGCGACCACCACCATTGTTTGTGCACGTAAGGTACATGAGCCGGATCAAGCAAAGCGACTACATGATAGTCAAAATGATTCGGCACTCTTAAAGTGGTGCATGTTTGCGCAAAAGTGCCACCATTGAGAAGTGGTGCACTCGGTATTTCAGGCAAATTTTCCGTGACGTCTCCGAAGTAAACCCAGATGCAGCCCTGAACTTCTTCGCAAGGGAATGATTGTGTTTTGATGGCACCGACGTTCATTCGATTACATTCGGCCAGGTCTGGAATTTCTGTGCAGACACCTGAAGTGTCAAAACGCCAACCATGGTATGGACACTGCAACTGGCAGCCATCAAAACCACCTGCACTGAGTGGCACACCTTGGTGCGGGCAAATATCGCGCATAGCAAAGACTTTGCCGTCTTTGTCTCGGCCAATTAAAATCAAGTCGCAAAGCATCTCTTTTGAGATGGTTTTGCCCGTTTTAACTTTGTCACTGAGGGTCGCGAAATACCAAATATTTCGCACAAAAGAAGTGCCGACAGCCATACTTTTCTCTCGAACATTGCGCGAGGCCGAGCTTACGACTTCATCGGGGGCAGTTTCGATCGAAATTTTTGAAGGAGCTGTAGAGTTTTCTGGCATGGCATCATAGTACACGCCTGGCAAATTCGTTGTCATTAGGTCTGCCTAAGGTAGCTCTACTGGTCCTTCTCCGGGTTCACTTTGCGCAACGTTCGCGTCTGAAGCAAAGTTTCGAATGATCATTTACCATGCCTATCGCTTGCATCCATGCGTAGGTGATTGTTGGTCCGACAAATTTGAAACCACGTTTCTTCAGGGCTTTCGATATTTGCATAGATAAGTCTGTCTGTGTGGGAAACGTCTTACCGTCTGATTTGATGATCTTGCCGTTGGTGAACGACCAGCAGTAAGCGCTGAAGTCTTCATCATTTTCTTGCATCTCGCAGAATATTTTTGCACCACTGATAGTTGCTTCGATCTTGGCTCTAGCTCTAATGATGCCTTCATCGCTCATCAAGCGCTCGATATCTTTCTCTTTAAACTTGGCCACCTTGACCGGGTCGAAACTGGCAAAAGCTTTGCGAAAGGTTTCGCGCTTATTAAGGATAATGCTCCAGGATAGTCCGGCCTGAAAGCCTTCGAGCATGAGCATTTCCCAGAGAGCGCGTGAGTCGCGCACGGGCACTCCCCACTCTTTGTCATGATATTCACGCATGAGCGGGCTGCTATTCTCAGCCCAGGGGCAGCGTTCTTTGACTTCTGCCATTGCCAGTGTACGTCCTTTAGTGCTGGCCACTATTGCCGAGGTGAGGAGACAATATCGGCACCAGTTGCTCTGTTTTCAGCCCCTTTTGCTTAGGCTTAGCTCGCATTACTCTTTTTTGCTCAGACGTTGTTTCGCTTGGCGGAACAACTGGCTGATTTAGTGCAAAGAGCCCCACCAACAGCGCTATCACTGAAATAACCAAAATCCAGGCAGCACCTGGCGTAACTACAAACGGAGACTTTTTGTTGCTTGCTGGGGACTCTGGAGACTCATTCTCATTGATTTCTATTGTCATATTTAAATGTTCCGCTAGTTAGTGATCACGGTCAAATTAAATGCGACGCGGACGAAAGTCGGCAAAAGCCATATTCTCTCACATGGCCACTCTTATTGTCCCGCTAAGAGCTGGTTTCAGGAAGTTACTGCTCGCAAGTCAAGATTCAAGACCTCAGTCGATAACCGATTCCCGGCTCGGTGATCAGGTGCATCGGATGAGCAGAATCACGTTCCAGTTTTCGTCTTAGCTGCGCCATGTAGACCCGCAAATAATGCGTCTCTTGCTGGTACCCGGCGCCCCATGTTTCTTTAAGCAAAAGATTGTGTGTCACCACTTTGCCAGAATGCTTGATTAGAATAGTAAGCAGTTTATATTCTATCGGTGTGAGATGAATTTCTTCGCCTCCACGGGTGATCTGACGTTTCACCAGATCTGTGGTTATCTCGCCGAAAACAAACACCGTGTCAGCAATTCCTTGTGTCAATTTTTCGCCATGGCGCAGAGCAACACGTATGCGAGCTAAAAGCTCGGCAATGCCAAAGGGCTTGGTCAGGTAGTCATCGGCACCACTGTCAAGAGCCTCCACTTTATCTTTTTCTTGGCCCCTGGCCGACAAAATGATAATCGGTACATTGCTCCATTCTCTCAGTTCACGCGTGACGGTCAAACCGTCTATGTCTGGCAGGCCTAGATCGAGAATGAGCAGGTCGGGCCGGCGACTGGCTACAAACATCAGTCCTTCTTTGCCGTTTACCGCCTCGGCAAAATCAAAGCCGTGATCGACAAGAGTCATTTTTAGAAAGCGCCTGATTGGCGTTTCGTCCTCCACGACTAAGATTAACGGTTTGCTCTCAGCCATTATCATTCTCAAGTATCTCGAGGTCTTTCACCTGAGGCGCTTCGCCGCTGAGCGGCAAAGTAAATTTAAAAACTGCTCCGCCACCAGGACGATTTTGCATCCAGATTTTGCCACCGTGCGCTTCTACGATGCCGCTGCAAATGGCCAAACCGAGACCGACTCCGGGTTTGTCAGAATGGTCTTCTCTGAAGAATTTTTCAAAAATTCGCTCGTGGTTTTCTACCGGAATTCCTTCTCCCCGGTCAGCCACTTCTATTTGCGCAAACTGGTCCTGGGCCGATGCTCGTAAAACGATTTCAGAATCTGCGGGAGTATACTTCAGAGCATTTTCTATAAGATTTACCAGTACTTGTTGGATCAGAGTCGAATCTACAGGCACAGACGTCAGATTGTCAGAAATAATCACTCGCACCGGTCGCTGTTGCAAGCGATCGTCAAGATAGCTGAGGGCAGCACCGAAGATTTCATCCATGGGGCACCACTCTTTGGTAACTCTCAAATTTCCCGATTGCACTTTTGTCATGTCGAGTAAGTTGCCCACCAGATGATTGAGGCGCTCTGACTCTTGTACTATTTCTTGAGCCATTTCTTTGCATGCCGAAACTGTGATGTCGACCGAGCCTTCCACAATACTGCTGGCGGCACCGGTAATGGTGGCAAGCGGAGTGCGCAAATCGTGCGAGACTGAGCTCAGTAGACTGTTTCTCAATTGTTCTGCTTTTACTTGCAGCATGGCCAATTCATTTTCGTCTGCCAGCTGTGCTCTTTCGATGGCAATGGCCAGTTGATTGGCGAAGGTTTCCAGTAAATGTAATTGCTCTGGTGCCATAAATCTGTCGGTATCCGCCGGCTTAATTGCGAGCACCCCTATTACACGCGTGGGGCCGAGTAAAGGCACATAAAGCGCGTTGGCACCAGGCAAGGTATTGGTGTTTAGCCCGGCCGGTTGCTTATTTTTAAAGGTCCATATTGCTACGCCCTGGTCTACTTCTAGTGTTGAAGACTGTGGTGATTGAACGTGCAGCGTTCCACCGAAGTCAGGCAGAAGCAGAGCAACTTTTGAAACAAATGTTTCAGCCGTATGTTTTAAACCGATGTCTACGAGATCGTCGAGCTTAATAGTTGAAGAAAGCTCTCGACTCATAGAATAAAGTGCTGCCGTGCGTCCTTCTCGTAGCCGAGCTGATTGAGCTTGCTGGCGTATACGGGCTGTTAGTGTGCTTATCACTAAAGCAACAATCAGCATAACTGTAAACGTCACCAGATATTGAGTATCAGAAACGGCAAAAGTATAGCGTGGTGGCACAAAGAAGAAGTCGAAACAGGCAACGCTAATAATTGAAGCTAGTGCTGCTGGTCCTCGCCCAAATTGAGTGGCTACAATAACTACACCCAACATGTAAATCATGATTACGTTTGACAGTTCAAAATGGCCGCTCATCAGAGCCGCTATGGCCGTGCATATGCCAATGATCAGGCTGGCCCAGAGGTAGGCCCTGGGATAGTGTGACGGTCTCAATCGCCCTGTTTTAGGCTGTTCGTGGTGTTCACCATCACCGGTGATCACGTACACGTCTATATTGCCGCTTTGACGGATAATCTCGTCGATAATTGAGCCATGTATAAGGTCTTGCCAGCGGCTTTGAGCCGGCTTGCCAATTACTATTTTTGTCACGTTGTTGCTTCTGGCCCAGCGTACGAGCTCTTCGCTAACATTGTTGCCCCGCAACTCTAAAGTTTCGGCACCAAGTTGTTCGGCTAAACGCAAAGTTTGAATTACTCTGGCCTTTTCGCTGTCTGGTAGTTGCAGATAGGCTGGCGTCTCAACAAAGGCCACATACCATTTTGCTCGCAGAGCACCAGCCATGCGTTTAGTGGCCCTGACCAGGCGAATTGATAGTGGGCTGTTGCTGACACAAACGAGCATGCGGTCTGTGGCAGGCCAGGTTTCGCTAATGCTGTGAGCTTCGCGATAGCGCAGCATTTCATCATCTACATGTTCAGCTGTACACCTTAGTGCCAGTTCGCGTAGAGCAATTAAATTGCCTTTGCGGAAAAAATTGTCTAGAGCTGATTGCGCTCTTTCTGAAATGTAGATTTTCCCTTCTCGCAGACGCTGAATTAATTGGTCCGGAGGCAAATCAATTAACTCTATTTCTGCTGCTGCTTTCAGCAGCGAATCAGGTATGCGCTCTTGAACCTGCACCCCGGTAATTTGCGAGACAATGTCGTGCAAACTCTCAATATGCTGCACGTTTACTGTGGTAAAGACATCAATTTTTGCTTCCAGCAATTCTTGCACGTCTTGCCAGCGTTTTGCGTGCCTGGAACCAGGAGCGTTGGTATGAGCCAATTCGTCTACTAAGATCAATTGTGGTTTGCGGGCGATGGCGGCGTCGATGTCGAACTCTTCTAAAGCCGCACCTTTATAGTCAACTTTAGTGCGTTGCAAAATTTCCAGACCGTCCAGCAAGCGAGCCGTTTCCATACGACCGTGGGTTTCAGCACAGCCCACTACAACGTCTACTCCTTGTTCGTGCAATTTGTGTGCGGCGCTGAGCATGGCATAGGTTTTGCCTACCCCGGCCACCGCTCCGAAGAAAATTTTGAGACGACCGCGTTCGTTTTTTGCCTCTTCTTCTTTCAGGCGAGTGAGAAATAATCCTGGATCTGGCCGTAAGTCACTCATGGGTTTCACATTTTAAATTTTGTCGAGGGCTAGATTGAGTTCGAGCACATTGACGCGTGGTTCACCTAAAAATCCAAATTGTCGACCTTGTGTGTGTTCAGTCACAAGAGTAGTAATCGCTTCAATCGTGAGCCCGCGTGTAGTGGCCACTCGTTTAATTTGCAGTCTTGCCGCCGCCGCACTGATATGAGGATCTAGGCCGCTGCCTGAGGCGGTGACTAGATCAACTGGAATTTTATCTTCAGTGGCTATAGCATTAGTCGGCTGCTTGCGCCAGTCTACGCAGCGCTTTTGTACGGTGTTTAAATAGTCTTGATTGGTTGGTCCCAAATTAGAGCCCGAAGAGGCAGCGGCATTGTAAGCGGGGCTGGTGGCAGAGGGGCGAGACCAGAAATATTTGTTGTCGACAAAAGTTTGTCCCAAAAGGCGAGAGCCTACAATGACATTTTTATTGTCGACGGTGCGGTAAATCAAACTGCCTTCGGCTTGTTCTTTAAAGAATGTCTGCGCACAGATAGTGACAAAAAGTGGATAAACGATTCCTGTTGATACTGTCATTAATGCAAATAGAGTCAGTGCTGGTCTAACAATTGACATAGTGCTGTCCTCGTAAATTTCTCAAACTAGTTTGAGAGCCGTCAAAATCATGTCGATTATTTTTATGCCGACAAATGGCGCAATGATGCCACCGAGACCGTAAACAAGCAAATTATTGCGCAACAAAATAGACGCTCCAACGGCACGATAGCGCACGCCACGCAGCGCCAGTGGCAGCAAGCAGAGAATTATGAGAGCGTTGAAAATCACCGCCGATAGTACCGCACTTTGTGGGCTGGCCAGTTGCATGACATTGAGTTTGTTCAATATTGGATAGGTACTGGCGAAAGCAGCGGGTATGATGGCAAAATATTTTGCTACGTCATTGGCGATGCTAAAAGTGGTCAGGGCACCACGCGTCATTAAAAGCTGCTTGCCAATTTCAACAATTTGAATCAGTTTGGTCGGATTCGAATCGAGATCGACCATGTTGCAGGCTTCTTTAGCTGCCTGGGTGCCTGAATTCATGGCTACTGCTACATCTGCCTGAGCCAGAGCCGGCGCGTCGTTGGTGCCGTCTCCGGTCATGGCTACCAGGCGTCCGCCTGCTTGTGCTTCTCGTATCAGTCTGAGCTTTTCTTCTGGTGTGGCCTGGGCGAGATAATCGTCAACACCAGCTTCAGCGGCGATGGCCGCGGCAGTCAGTGGGTTGTCGCCTGTGATCATGACAGTTTTGATGCCCATGGCACGCAACTCGGCAAAGCGTTCTTTAATTCCGCCTTTGACGATATCTTTCAACTGCACAGTACCGAGTACTCTATCTCGATCTGCTACTACCAGTGGTGTGCCACCCTCCCTGGCTATTTTTGACACCGCTTCGCGTACTTCGTCGGGATAATTGCCGCCCTGGTCAACTACGTATGCTTCTATGGTATCCGCTGCCCCTTTGCGAATTTCGCGGCCATCGAAATCTACGCCGCTGATTCTAGTTTGGGCTGAGAAGTTGATGAATGAGGCACCCAGTTCTTGCATATTGCGCTCGCGGATGGAAAATTTTTGCTTAGCCAGCACCACTATGCTGCGACCCTCTGGAGTTTCATCAGCCAGCGAGGCAATTTGAGCGGCGTCTGCCAGCTCGAGCTCTGGCACACCTTTAGCTGGCACAAACGATGTGGCCTGGCGATTGCCCATTGTAATTGTGCCTGTTTTGTCCAGCAGCAACATGTCCACATCTCCAGCAGCTTCGACTGCTCGACCAGACATGGCAATTACATTGGCCTTAATCAGTCGGTCCATACCAGCGATACCAATAGCTGAAAGCAGGCCGCCGATTGTTGTCGGAATCAGACAAACAAGTAGGGCCACAAGCACTGTCAATGTGACTGGTTGGCCGCTGTGAGAAATAGATGAGCTGTATGCTGAAAAGGGATACAGAGTAAAAGTGACTAGAAGAAAGACCAGTGTCAGTGCCGCCAGCAGAATATTTAAAGCAATTTCGTTGGGTGTCTTTTGCCTTTTTGCCCCTTCAACCATTGAGATCATTCTATCTAAAAATGTTTCGCCCGGATTTGTGGTTATTTTGATTACCAACCAGTCTGACAAAACTCGCGTGCCACCAGTTACGGCACTGCGGTCGCCACCACTTTCTCTAATTACTGGTGCGCTCTCACCAGTAATCGCGCTTTCGTCTACCGATGCCACTCCTTCAATCACTTCTCCGTCTCCGGGTATGATGTCGCCGGCTTCGGCTAAAACGATATTGCCCTGGCGCAGTTCACTAGACGAAATCACTTTAACGGCTGAATTTCGTGAGTTATCTGCTAGTTTTTTAGCTGTGACATCTTTTCGCGATTTACGCAGCGAATCTGCTTGAGCCTTGCCGCGTCCTTCTGCCATGGACTCAGCAAAGTTAGCAAAGAGCACGGTGAACCACAGCCACAGTGAGATTGAGAAAATGAATAGTGGTGATGCTTCAGCTTGCCCTGAAAGAGCGGCAAAAAAGAGCATTGTGGTAATGACACTGCCGAGCTCAACTACAAACATCACCGGATTGCGAGCCTGAACGCGCGGGTCTAGCTTGGCGAAAGAATCAAGTATTGCCTTAGTCAAAACACCTGATGCAAACATTGATTGAGAATTAGTGGTTTTAACTGTGTTCATTTTCCTGCAAATATCATCTGAAGTTGTTCCACAATAGGTCCTAGAGCCAATGCAGGCACGAATGTCAGCCCGCCAAATATTAGGACCACGCCAATTAGCAAGACAACAAATAACCAGTTATCGGTGGTCATGGTGCCACTGCCGGTAGGCACTTTCTTTTTCGCTACCAGAGACCCTGCTAAAGCTAGGACGGGTACCGCCAGAGCATATCGGCCAACAAACATGGCAATGCCCAAGCAATAATTGTAAAAAGGAGTATTGGCACTTAAACCAGCAAAAGCACTGCCGTTATTATTGCCCGCCGAAGAAAATGCGTAGAGAATTTCACTAAAGCCGTGGGCGCCCGGATTGCACACCCCTGCAGCCCCTTCTTTGCAGCATACCGCCAGAGCCGTTCCCAACAAAACCATCATCGGTGGAAAAAGAATAACCAGCGAAGACATCTTCATTTCAAAAGCTTCTATTTTTTTGCCTAGATATTCAGGTGTGCGTCCTACCATCAGGCCGGCAATAAATACGGTGATCACTGCAAAGACAATCATGCCGTAAAGACCAGAACCTACCCCGCCGAAGATCACCTCGCCCAATTGCATCAGCAGCATAGGTACAAGCCCTGCCAGTGGTGTAAACGAGTCATGCATAGAATTCACTGAGCCATTTGAGGCTGATGTAGTTGCCACTGCCCACAGTGCCGAATTGACTATGCCAAATCGTACTTCTTTGCCTTCCATATTGCCGCCACAATTTTTGTTGTCGGCGTTCAATTCAATACCAAAAGCCTTGAAGGCCGGATTGCCTGCGTGCTCGGGAATATAACAGACTGCCAGGCAACCGACAAAAATGATGACCATGGCCGCAAGTAAGGCCATACCGTTTCTTGCACTGCCCACCATTTTGCCGAAGGTTTGACAAAGAGCGGCTGGTATCAAAAGTATTGCCAGCATTTCAAGAAAGTTGGTCAGGGGTGTGGGATTTTCTAGAGGGTGGCTCGAGTTCACATTGAAGAAGCCACCACCGTTAGTGCCTAATTGTTTGATTGCTACTTGCGAAGCTGCCGGTCCGCGGGCGATGTTGTAAACCGTGATCGGTTCGGCCGTGACTGATGTGAGCGTTGCATCTAGAGGCGTATATTGGCAATATTGACCCATAGTCTGCACCGTACCTTGCGACACCAGAGCCAGTGCCAATACTATGGATAGGGGCAGAAGAATATAAATAACAGAGCGAGTTAAATCAACGAAGAAGTTGCCAATGGTATCGACTTGCTGTCGGCTGAATGCTCTTGTCAGAGCTATCAGAACTGCCATTCCCGTGGCAGCTGAGAGGAAATTTTGCGCGGTAAAGACGAGCATTTGGGTGAGATAGCTCATGGTTGTCTCACCGCCGTAGCCCTGCCAGTTTGTATTGCTGGTGAAGCTGACAGCACTGTTAAAAGCGCTGTCGGCAGACACTGCTGGTAAATTTTGCGGATTACCAGGAAAGAAGGGTTGCAGCCTCTGTACGGCATAAGTAAAAAGCATACCGATGGCGTTAAAGACCAGCATTGCCCTGGCGTAAACCACCCAGCTCATTTCTTCGTTGTCTTTAACGCCGCAAATCTTATACAGTTGTTTTTCAAAAGCAATGAAAAACTTGGATACTGAACTCTGGCCGTGGTCTGTATCACTGCGGCCGTAAACCATGGCCATATAGTTACCCAACGGTATTGCCAGACCAATTAACACCAGTAGATAGAAAATAATTTGAAACAGGTCAGAGGTAATCATGAAAAACGCTCGGGTAAAACTAAGGCGGCAAGAAGGTAGACCATTAGAGCGCCAGCCACCAGGCCGGATATTATGTAAATGATGCTCATTGTCTTAAGGCCAAAAGCTTTGTACAGCCCCAGACCAGGCCGAAAGCCGCAAGCCATAGAATGGCAAAAAGAGAAATGCTTATCAAGTCAAACATCAGGAAACCTTGTTACGAAAAGAACAACTTTGTGCTCCTCTATGTAACAACTGCCCGTGCCAAGAACGCATCAAGATCGCATCAATCTACGTCAAGATTTTGTCAAGAAAATTAGACTTCTTTTTCGCCAGTCATGACCATGGCAATTTCCATAAGCATGCGCTTCATTTTTGCCACTTCACCCTGTAACTGTTCAAGCATAGTTTGACGAACGGTCAAATAGTCGATGGAAAGGCCTTTCTTTTGCGAAACAGTAGCAGTAATGATGTCAATTTCTTTGGCTGAAGCTTTGTCTGTAAATGAGGGAATATTTTTATCACTGACCCACCGGTCTATGAGCTGCTCTTTTCGAGTTCTTGTGGTGGCCTCGCTGGCCGGCACTGAATTGAGAAATGTCCAGACAGCTCTGGGATAGTCGATGTCTTCATTGATTGGTCGATCGAAGATCTTAGCCAGCATATTCGGCTCTACTTCAGAGCGCTTATGTTTGCCACTGTAAGCTTTGAGAGCGTAACCGGAAGCAATCGATGGCACGATACCAGCAGCGATACCGACAATTCCTGATTGCACAGCGTAACCCGGATACTTGGCAGCAGGAATCGCCAGGCTTTCGCAGACGGCCCACAGAGCGCCGTTTAGTATAAAACTGCCGGCGTTAATTCGCGCCACCAGTTTATCTCTAGATGTTTGAAAACTGGAAAGAACCTCACTATAGAGATTTTGCTCAGCGTCGATTTCGGCCAGAACAAAATCAATCTCAAGAGCCGTTTGTACAAGTATATTTTGCACCTTCTGATTCAGCTCAAGTAATTCTTGCCTATCACTGAGCGACTCAATGGTGGCAGCGCCAGCTTGTTGGCCAATCTTTCTTCTCAACTCTTGCATACGTTTAAGCGGGCTCAGTAAATTCAGTTCGGCGGCAAGTTGAGAAGTGTTAGCTGAAATTCCATGACTGTTAATGTTAATGCCGGAGCGCAAAATTTGTTGAGGCACCAGTACGCTATTGGCGCGGCCGGGAGCCTGTGACGTTTTTGCCGGATTAGGCAAAGGCGGAGCTAGTGGTAATGCGTTCTGAGCCAAGCAGGTAGTACAGCTAGTTGGCCAGACACACAGTGCTGCCACAATCGCCCACTTTTGCCGACCTGATCGCATCAATGAAACTCCAGACCCTTTGAAAGCATTGACTATACTTAAAATCAGGTGATAAAGGTCAAGATTTGATCAAGATTTAAAAATCAAGAGCATTAAGCCAAAATCCAATATCTATCGGATATCGCTTGAGCCATCTAAGTTAAGAAGCAGTAGAAACAAAGCGGTAACCGATGCGAGTTTCTGTCTGAATCAGGTTGGGCCTGGTGGGATCACTTTCAATTTTGTTGCGTAGATTGGCCACATGCACTCTTAATGAGTGGTGGTCTTCCGCGTATTCCAGGCCCCAAACTTTGGTTAACAGTTGCCTGTGCGTAAGCACGCGGTTGGCATTGTTAATCATCATTTGCAGTAGATCATACTCTTTAGGCGTGAGGTGCACGGTGTCACCAGCTACGGTGACAATTCTTTTGTCAAAATCAACCTGCAGGTTACCTTCATTGAAAATAGGGGAGCTACTGGAAGCTTCTGAACTTTTGGCACGACGGATGATCGCTCTTGTTCGCGCCAGCAATTCGCCCACACCAAATGGTTTAGTTAGATAGTCGTCGGCACCACAATCTAAAGCTCGAATCTTGTCTTCTTCACTATCACGTACAGACAATACCAAAATCGGAATCTGGCTCCAGCTGCGAATTTGCCGACAAACATCAAATCCATCCATTCCTGGCATAGCAAGATCAAGAACTACCAGATCAAAAGGTTCAGTGGCCATTTTATCAAGGCCTTCTTCGCCACTGCCAGCGAGGCCGACTTGATAGTCATTTCTTTCCAGGCCCATTTTTAAGGCTCGTCTGATCTGGGGTTCGTCATCGATTACAAGAATTCTCATTAGGCTTCGTCAACGGTGGTGAGCAGCGGTTGTTTTAATTTCACTGGCAATCTTATCTCAAATATGGCGCCTCCGCCGTTGCGAGAGCGAGCTGAAATCTGGCCGTGATGTGCCTCCACTAACGACCGGCAAATGGCCAGACCAATGCCGGCGCCAGGTGTTGAGCTTTCTTTTAAGGATTGATTGCGATAAAAGCGTTCAAATATCAGTGGCAAATCTTCTTCAGTTAGACCGATACCTCGGTCTAATACACTAATCATTAACTCGTCGTCCAGTGTGCTGACGGTAATTTCGATGAGGGATGATTTATCGGAGTATTTGAGGGCGTTGTCAACCAGATTTTTGATTACTTGCTCAATTTGTACTTGATCAACCATCACCTCGGCCATATCGCGCGGCAGGCGCACGGTTATGCGACGATTGTCGTCGGCCGAGAAAGATGCGAGTGCCGAACCAATTAACTCTGCCAGCGAACTGCTTTCTAAATTAGGTTTCCAGGCATCGGCTTCCAGTCTGGATAGATTGAGCACATTGCCCACCATGCGATTGATACGGTCTGCTTCGTCTTCGATGCCTTGCAAAAGTAATCTGGCATCTGCAGTATCATTTTGTTTGTAATTAGGTTCTTGCAAAAGCGCTGAAACTGCGGCTTTAATTCCAGTTAGCGGGCTCCTGAAGTCGTGAGAAATCATGGCTAAAAGTGCCGTTTTAAGTTTGTCTACTTCTTTGAGAGCCTGTACGTGCGATTGCTCTTTCATCAATTCTTCTCTCTGTAAAATTACTACTGCATGATTTACGAGAGTATCAATTAAACGTTTCTGCTCAGGGGTTTCGTTTGTTGCCTCACTGAGTTTTATATAAACGGCACCTGCCTGTTCACCGCCGCTGGCAACAGGCGTCCACAATGTTTTGCTGGCTGGGTCAAGTCGGGCTGAATCAAGTTGCTTTTTAATTTCACTGACCAGATGCTTGTTGCGGTTGTGGTCTTCGGCGCCAATACCGGCTCGCAAAACTACATTGCCAAATTTGTCAAATGTGACAACAGCCGCTGCTTCTACGTCAGCGATGCGCTTCAGTTGTTTTAAAACTTCCGTTAAAGCCTCTTCAGTCGTCAGTTGAGAAGAAACAGCCCAACTGGCTTTTGCCAGCGTCTCGGTTTCAGTTTGGCGCTGCTTTGCTTCGGCGGCTGTTGACTTTACTCTTGATGTTAAATGACCGGTAATTGTTGAAACCAGAAGAAATGTGCAAAGGGCAAGCCATTCAGAAGTGTTGTGTACAGAAAGAGTGTATTTTGGTTCAACGAAAAACCAGTCTATGGCAATAAAGGATAAAACCGATGAGACTATGGCAGCGCTGCGACCGACGTATAGACCTACGAGAAATACAACAAGCAGGTAAACCATGGACACGTTTGCTAAAACAAAATCGAGCCGAACTAGCAAAATAAGAGCCGTAACTAAAACTACGCTTGCTATGCCAATACAAAGTTTCCAGAATTGTTCCATTTTCTAATTGTCCAGACAAACTGACATTATCGTCATCCGACGTGAACCACCGGTCGCTTTTTTACATTTTTCTCAATGCTGCGCAAAATTTCTCTTGTTAATGGTGCTGTTTCGCCCTCGCCAAAAAAGATGTATTTAAAAGCATACATGGCGGGGCTGCCTTCCGTCCAACCAAAGTATACATGCGGATTGACACCGCTCGAGTCTCTGATGGAAAGCAATAAAGCGGCAATAGCGTTCGGCACCGCAGGGCTCTGACAGCGCATAATTTTATATGCACCGTTTGTAAAGCCGCTGACGTCGAGCACTTCGTCTTCAAACTCTGATGGATCCAGAGCAGTCACCTCAAGGAAAATGACATTCTCACTGCTCATCTTCAGACCATGGGTCTCTCTCAATTCTTCCATTTTAACTGGATATGCAGCACCTCCGGGTCTGTGGGCGATGATTCTCAGTGGCCCTTTGTCAGCGCTATCATTGATAAAACTGAGCGCCGTGGTGTCAAAGCTGACTTTATTGATTCTTAGCTCCAGCGATCTTGCCACTCTGGAAAACAGCGAAATCAGCAAAATAGTCAAAATGAAGAAGCCTGCTATCTGAATACCATCTGGTCTTTCCACCATATTGGCACCGGTGGTATAAAGCAATATCGCTGTAATGGTCATGAAACCGTAGCGCAATATAGACGCCCTGTGCCACATGCTGACGGTAACAGCAGTAGCCGCTGAAGTCATCAGCACCAGCACGCCTGTGGCATAAGCCGCAGCTTGAGCATCCACATTGGCTTTGAAAATGATAGTCACACCAATGGTGACGGCGGCAAAGAACATTACTAGAGGTCTGGTTGCTGCTGTCCACTCGGGTGCCATACCGTAGCGCGGCAAATAGCGGGGAACCAGTGTGAGCAGTCCGGCCAGGGCAGAAGCGCCGGCGAACCAGAGAATGGCGATGGTCACCACATCATATATGGTGCCAAAGGTCGGGCCCATATAGAGGTGCGCCAGATAAGAAATTGCACGACCGTTCGCTTCACCGCCTGTGGCAAACTCTTCAGCCGGGATGAGCAGAGTGGTGACCAAACTACTGGCTATGAGCATCACGCTCATAATAAGCGCTGCAGAGACAAGCAACTTTCTTGTATTGGCAATGCGGCCTTTAGGATGGAGTGAATCATCATTTGCCTTCCCTTTTACCAGTGGCATCACTGAAACTCCAGTTTCAAAACCGGAGAGGCCCAAGGCAAGTTTGGGAAAAACCAGAGCAGCAGCGGCGATCATAGTTAACGGATTTATATATTTGGCATCTAGTTGTAAATGCCATTGTTTGATAAGTTCAGGCTGGGCAAAAATTTTCTCACCGCCCACTGCCAGAATGTAGACATTAAGGCCGATATAAGCAATAACCAGAACGGTGGAAATACCGATGGCTTCTCTAAAACCCATGAGAAAAACACCGGCTAAAAGCAGTAGCAGCAGGCTGGTGCAATATATTGGATTGTGAGGAATGAAGCTAAGGTTTTGAACAAAAGGATTTTCAAGAATATGGGCGGTGGCGTCGGCAGCAGAAAGCGTAATGGTGATGACAAAATCTGTGGCCGCAAAACCGAGTAGCACCAATACAACTGTTTTTCCGATCCAGCCTGGAAAAAGCTTTTCCAGCATTGCAATACTTCCCTGACCATGCGGGCTCTCTCGAGCCACCACCCAGTAGACTGGGAGGGCGCCGAATAAAGTTAGTAAAACCACTATTAGTGTCGCCAGGGGGGAAAGAATGCTGGCTGCCAGAAAAGCAATTCCGGGTTGATATCCGAGTGTGGAAAAGTAATCCACACCAGTTAGACACATCACTCGCCACCACGACGCTTGTTCTTTTGAATGATCTCTTTTTTTTGCGTCTTGGCTTTTGTGAGGTAATGGGCCATCCTTTATTAGCTGCCTGTTGGCCATAACCTGAATATTGTTCTGCATGTTCTCGCTCGTGAAAGGGTTGCCTTAATGCCTTGCCATTGCTGATGGCACGACATAGAGCCTTACCGGGTGATTGTCTCTAAGTAATATTTTTTGCGCAGGCGCTGGCGCAGGCGACTCTGTACTTTCCACCTCTTCCTGGCGCGCCATCATGTGCAAGATTTTCTCCGTCGACGTAAAAAGTTTGTCTAATAAGTGACCGCCCAGCCAGGCTAAAAAAAAGAGAAAGACGATTATTAGAATATCCATTGCCCGCCCTCACCGGATGACATCAATATCTAACTCCTTTGGCCGTCAACCTGGTGTCAAAAATTGGGCAGACATATCAAGAAACTATCAAGAAGGTCTTAAGGTGCTGTTGTCGGCCTCAATCTTGACACTTTCTTGATTCGCTTCTAGCTATAGTCACGAAGTCTGGGCGACGACTAATTGTCGCGTCAGTTCTCCTAGATGCTGCCCTTGTTTTGCAAGCACGTAGAACTTTTCTGCACAAAAAGTGAGTGAAAAAATGGTCGTACCTAAACGTTTTGTAGGTCCACTAGTATTGTCTCTCAGTCTGGGATTGGGCACCATCTGTTCGGTGAGAGCTGAGTCGATAATTGGTGCTGCAGGTGCGCCACAGCTATCTAGTGCCACACCCATAATTGATAATCGTAAAATTGTCCAGAATGACCCCAGTCTAAATTTGCGCCCGCCGTTGGATCCAAATAGCGGCTCTTCTTCTTCTTCTGATTCAAATTCTGATTCTGATCCAATTCCAGATACAGATTCGCCAATGCAAAGAGGCAATGAATTTGCTGGTGCAAACACCATGCCAACGGTACCTGGTTTAGAGCAGATAAAGTTGCGCGATATCAATTTAGTGCGGCGTGATCTGACCAATTTGGCTACTCGTCATGGTCAACCCATCCCGGCCGCGAACTCAACCAGGCAGCAGCTTGGCAAATATTTTTATGACATGATGAATAAACTCGCGTCAATGCCCCAGGCGAACTTTTCAGACCAAGACTACAACGATATAGGAATTCTCACTGATGATTTTGACGATGTACTGCGTCGAGTCAAAGGAAGAATGGCTCTGAGTGTCCTGAAAAATGAATTTATGTCGGCGCCAAAGTCAGCTGACGCAGAGAAAACAAAAGATCTAGACTCAAGACTAGCCATTCTTGAGAAAGTAAAATTGAGTGGTGATTTTACTTTCGCGCCACAGTCAGACTTTGGCAAAACTACAGCTGATGCCACTGCTGCAAATTTTCGCGGCCGTATAAATGTATTAGCAAAAGTCTATGAGTCAAAGGCTGACAGCAAAATCGGCGATTCCAATCTTTTTATGCGACTGACCGCTGCTTCTGGTCGCTTCTTTCCTCTGAACAAGTATTTGATGAGTCCTACAAATGCTCTAAATGATGCCAACGCTAACCCCTTCAACAGTGGTGTTAACGATGTTCAAATTCCCAATTTGCAAATTAATAACAACAACAGCAACAACGTCAGGCCTACAGTAGCTTTTGAGCAGATGTATCTTTCACAAGATTTTCGACCGTCGAAGCAAGTGAGAGCAAAATTGCAAATCGGCTTAAATAATATTGGCAACGTGTTTGATGCCAACAATTATGCAAATAATGAAACCAGTCAGTTCTTAAATACGCAGTTCGTCAACAGCACCGCCTTTAAAACCAACTTCATTGGCCCTTCGAGTATTTTCTCGATAGAGCGCGGCATATTGCGCGATCGTGCTGTATTGAAGGCCTCTACTGCTCTCGTTACACTTGCTGACCGAGATGTATTCGGTGGCTTTACCACCATTCATGAACTGCAATTGGGTCATAAATTCTTTAAAAAAGAAGGCAATATTAGAGGCGGCTTCTGGCAGTTTAACTTCCGGGGAGGAAATCCGAGGCCGCTCGTTACTCCAACTACGCTTTCACCACCAGCATTGCTTTCAATTTTGCCTGGCGGCACGTCTGAGGGCGGTCAACCGGTTGGCTTTTACTTAAATGCTGATCAAAAAATTTGGAAAGATATTGGTTTGTTCGGTCGCTATGCCAATGGCGATAACCAATTTGGTCAAGTCTTTCTGGGCGGCTTGCTGACTAATAAACAAAGCTTTTCATTTGGTGCTGAAATTCCGGTCAAGATCATCACCAAGAAGCGCCCTGATGACGTCATAGGAATTGCTTATGGTCAGATATCGTCTTACAGAAGGGGCAACGTTACGCCAACCACACCTGCATTCGTTGGCATCGATGGTGTACCGGCCACTACTCTAGATCAAGTCAATGCCAACGTTGCCGTTCTCAGTCCTGGTCGGCGTCCGGCCCAGGAGAAGTGTCTCGAAGCTTATTACCGCTGGCAAGTGAACAAGAACGTTTCTATTTCGCCTGATTTTCAATACATATGGTCGCCTGGCGCCACCAAGGGTGGAAATCCTGGAATTTGTGTATTGGGGACGAGGTTAAACGTAGTTTTCTAATGTCTGACAATGATGAACGCAAGACAGCTTTAAACGGTCTGCCGCTGGGCTTGTTGCGCTGGTTTATTTGTGGTGAGCCCTTAGCGACGAAACAATTTGTGCTTTACGCAATCGTCTTCATTGTCCTGATGACCTGGTTGAATTTGAGAGGTCATCTCGAGCTGAAAGGAGAGTTTGCAGCCCTTAATGAGCTTCATAGATGCCGTTGAGAAGGAAAATCAGGCAAAGACAGTCACAGTTGTAGTCGCAAATGTTCGTTATAGCGTTAAATAAATGAAGGGTGAAATAAAGTAATGTCTCTTGCCTGGGCCTGACTTTATTTCATACTGGCTGCCCGATCACCGAACTTAATCAGCACTTGAATCGAGCTTATTACAGCCAAAACAAAGGTAGCGATATATTCATGTAGTAAACGTGAGAGGCCAAAGTAAATGGTGGCCATCACTAGTGTGGCAGCTGCAAGGCCAAGTAAAAATACAAGTTCTGGTTGGTGACTGACTTTCATACTAAAAGCACTTTTTTACGGCCCACCAAGGGAGTTGAACATTTTTTTCACTGGTTGGGCAGTCGAATTTACTTGAACAATTTGTTTGCTGATGTTGTCGATGTGGTGAAGATGCTCAAAAAGCTTTGTTATCAGTTCTGCATCAGTTAAGTGCAGGGCACTTGCTGCTTGAACACTTTGCTCAAGAGCCAGACTCAAGTCTGAAGAATTTTGTAAATCGTTGCCACTGTTCATTTTGCTTACCTGAGTTTCCGGCGCCGCTCGGCGACATTTCCTTTATACCTCCGAAAAGGTCAAGAAAATGTCAGAATTGGCCCGAAAGAGGTCAAGAAAAAGTCAAGATTTAAAAGCAACTAGCGCTGCGAAATTGGCACAGTCAGGTGTATGTCGCTTAAGCCCAGCACTGCCAAACTGCTGGCTGGAATAATCACGTCAGCTGTTGGGTCAAGGCTACGACCTGGAATTTTAATGGTGCCGCTGACGGTGCCACCCGAGCTCAAGCTCTTAGCTGTGAAACTTGCTTTAGCGAGCTGGTCGGCTTGACCAGAACTGCGTACCAGAGCCTTGATAGAGCCAGGTAACTTGATTTCTTCCGGGCTATCGTTGCGTAACATGACTTTCAATTGAACATCATCTTTTGATGCTTTCACGCCTTGTAAAAGTAAGTGCACTTTTCCGGTGTTGTTTGGTTTGACTGGCCTGGTAGCAGAATTTGCAACCGGATTCATAGCCGGATTTATAGCTGAATTCATAGCTGGATTTACAGGTGAATTATTGGCCAGCAGCGATTCCATTGTTGGAGCGGCACTGACACCAGGAATGGTGGCGGTAGCTAGCGGCATTTGCACCGGTGCCGGGCTGAGATCTGTCGGCATCACCACTGGCGGCAAAGATGCTGGTACCGGCACGTTGGCACTCTGCAATTGTTGAATGTAGCTGTTTGCCTGGTTCAATTGTGCTTGTAATTGTTGATTGTTATTCTGCAGCGAGTTTAGTTGGGCAACTTGCTGATTAGGTATTTGATAGGCAAGAGATTGTGGTGCCACCGGTGGAATTGCAGAAACCGGTGCGCCGGTTGGTGCCGGCGATGGCGCTGGAGCAGATCCTGGAGCAGCAGCTTTCGGAGCATAACGACCGGCCGCCTTTTGCATGGCGCTAACCACGTCTTGTTTATTTACAGCGGCAAATTTTCCTTTGAACATGGCCGGCGCCGATTGGGCTGTTAGTGCAGCCACCGATGCTGCGCCGTTAGTGCTATATGCGTTTCTAGCCTGGGCTGCGAAGCTGGCAAAGCTGCTTGGAGCTGTAACAGTTGTATCAGCATTTTCGGCAGCGGCGGAGACAAAAGTGCTGTCGGCGGCTGCGGTGACAGCTGCGGTCTCGGTTGCTGCTGATACGGCACCTATGCCTTTGGTATTAGCCAATGCCCTGATGGCCGCTTTTAAAGCCTCGGATGCCGATAGGGGTGGTGACGGCCCAGTCAGGGCGGAAGCACCTGGTGCGGCACCGGCAGCGGTGCCCGCTGCTGTACCCAGAAGGTCACTGTCGTCGGGCGGTAAACTGCTGCCTAGAGAAGGCAATAATGATTTGCTTGACCTCACCATAGGCACACCGTTGTTGCCGATGGTATCAAGCACCACTCCCTGAAATTCTTCCGACTCTTTAATTTGATTTTGTTGTTTGAGGCTGAAATCTCGCATGCTGGTCAAAAAGTTTGAGATGCTTGATACATGCTGATCCGTTGACAGCCCACCAGATCCGGCTGTGGAGTCGCCGGCTTGTGCGCTAGATACAGCTGCTGCAGCTGCTGCTTCAGGAGCAATACCAATTGCCTGCGCAGTAGGCAATGCTTCGGCTGGAGGAGCTTCGAATACTGGTGATTGCGGCATGACTACATCTGGTGCGCCGGCATTGGAGCTGGCCAACATATCGCCCAGTTTTTTGCGATAGGCCTGATAGCGTAATTCTGATGGATAAAGAGCTACAGCGTCGCTGGCTTTTTGAAATGCGCTCGGAATTGAGCCCTGCATCTCTAAGGTCTGCGCTAATTCATAAGCTTTTCGCGCCTCCTGTCTGGCAAAAGCAAGCTTGAAACTCTGCCTTGCCGCAGGCAAGTTCGGATGGTGCGGATTGATTTTGACCACAGTTTTGTATTCGTTTTGAGCGGCAGGCAGATCGCCTGCAACTTGATAGGCTCTGGCTAAGCCGAGGTGTGAGGTCGCATCTTGAGGGCGGCTGGCTACCTGTTCATGCCATAATCCAATAAGTACTTTCGCTGCTTCTTGATCGCCTGCATTGAGCACAAGAGCTCGAGTCAGATCGGCATTGGCGCCTACATAATCTTTCAAATGATAGCGAGCGATTCCGAGTTCTTTAAGGGCTGGTTGAGAATTGGGGTTGAGCTGCAGCGCTTCTTGAAATAGCGCCTTGGCCTGTAAATTCCGCCCTTCTTTTATCGCCGCTCCACCGGCACCTAGGTAGGCGGCCTCAGAGGGTTTTAGCTTAGCTGCGGCTTTATATTCGACTTCGGCTTCATGAAAACGGCCTTCTTCCATGAGCTTGCTGCCCATTTCCAGTCGTGCTTCGGCCTGGTTTGATTTGACGCCGATTTTATTCAAGCTGTTGTTTAAGGTGCCATGGGCGGCCAGTGCTACTTCAGGCACACTGTCACCATGAATGATTGCCAGACGTGCTTGTTGCACAGCGGCGTCGTGATTACCTATCTTAGCGCTGCCCTGGGCGCGGCTCAGAGATATGCGGCTCAGTTCGGCGGCCAGGATTTTTTCTTCAGGATGATGTTTTACATAACCCGAAAGCAGAGTCTGTGCCTCGCCCACCTTGCCTTTTTTGACAAGAGCTTGCGCTTCAGCTTTGATCTGAATTACTTTTTGCGAACTTAAAGTATTTGATGTTGAACCGCTACTTTTGGCACTGGTCGGCGGTTTGTCTAAATCATGGGTCAGGCTGGCCGGTAAAAGCGATGACTTGATAGGAGGGGCTGGTGGCACCATCCCTGCTCGACTGACCTTTGTGAATGGTTTTCGGGCAGCTTTGCCTGTGCTGCCAAGTATCTGCGCTTGAGCGCTCAGCGATTCGGTCTCGGCGGGCGGCAGAGCGCTGCCGTAGCTATTTTGTGTACTATTGCTTGACTGGCCATAGTAGTCACTTTGACCAGCACCAACCGGCGGAAACTTGGGTGCATAATTAGGCAGCATCAGTGAATCACGGCCGGGTAAGGCCTGGTAGTCAATGCGGCGACTATTTTCCGTGCCCGGCACAATCATGCGTTTGCGGTGAGTGAAATCTTTGGCGGGGCGCCCATAGGCATCTTGAGCACCAGCAGGAGCAATGCTCGACTGAGCCGTGAGAAGCAGCGTGAGGGCCACCATTTTGATTGTCGATTTTTCTTTCAAATTCTTTGCCAGTTTTTCTATTTTCCAACGCCACGGCAATTGTATGCCTTTCCGCTTGACATGCAAAGGTGTTTATACCATGAAAGGCATACACCTCTACGTAATTGCCCCACCCGCCTGGGCGCCGGTACACGCCTGCAGCTTGGATAAGTTTTAATTAGGCTTCTTAACCTTCTAACTTATAAATGCGGTCTTTATCATACACTTGATAATCTCTGCCTGTCAGATTTGGTCTGCATGCGGCTATGCCCTCATAATTTGTTCTCGACAGGCGAAACAATTTCTAGAGAAATAAAATGACAGTATCCTCAGATCAAGAGCTCATGCTCACTGAACGCGCCAATCATTTAGTGCGCCAGGCGCGTCTTGCAGCAGCGGTTTTCACTCAATATTCACAAGAGAAAGTCGATAAGATTGTCAGAGCGATGACCGCCGCGGCCATTGAAAATGCCGGTAAAATGGCTCTCCTGGCTCATCAAGAAACGCGCATGGGCGTGACGGAAGACAAGATTTTAAAAAATCTTGTGGCTTCCGAGTTTCTTTATCACCAGATCAAAGACAAGCGTACGGTTGGTATTACTCGCGAATTTCCAGACCTCAATATGGTGGAAGTGGCTGAGCCGATGGGTGTAATTTTTGCCCTGGCACCGGTTACTAATCCGACCTCGACCGTTATTTTTAAAAGCATCTGCTGCGCTAAAACACGCAACACTGTTATTTTCAGCGCTCACTTAATGGCGGCCGAATCGTCAAACTTCGCCGCCAAAATTATGTATGAAGCAGCTCTTGAAGCAGGTGCACCCAAAGGTTTCATCACCTGGGTTGACAAATCATCACGCTTAAGGCGCACAAGCGAACTGCTTATGCACCATCCCGAAGTTGATTTGATATTTGCTACCGGCGGCCAGGCCATGGTTAAAGCTGCTTACAGTTCAGGCAAACCGGCACTTGGTGTTGGGCCCGGAAATACACCTGTTTATGTACACAAAAGTGCGAATGTGGCATCTGCTGCCATGGATATCATTATTTCCAAAACATTCGATAATGGCACTGAATGCCCGTCAGAACAAACTCTGGTGATTGACCGCGAAATCAGCGATGAGATCATTGCCGAATTTAAGCGCCTCGGCTGTCATGTTTGTTCGCAAGAAGAAGTGCAAAAAATCAGCGCGCTTATAGTTGATCCGCGCAATGGTGGCATCAATTATAAGTTAGTTGGTCAACCGGCTAATTTGATTGCCGATCAGGCCGGTCTCAATATCACTACTCCAATTAAAATGTTGCTCTGCCCCTTGCTGGGCGAATTGCGCCATCATCCACTGGCCATTGAAAAATTGATGCCGGTACTTGGTTATGTGATTGTCGACTCGGTGAACGAAGGCATCAACAAAGCGCTCGATATCAATTATGCCGGTGGCACCGGACACACTGCCGGTATTTTCTGTGAAGACGATAACGTAATTGAGCGTTACTCTGAAGCAATTAACGCCGGGCGCATCATTGTTAATTCGCCTGCTTCAATCGGCGGCCTGGGCGGAGTTTACAATCATCTCAATACCACTTTGAGCTTCGGTTGTGGTACTGGTGGCGGCAATATCACCACCGATAACGTCGGCATCAAAAATCTGATCAACTTCAAACGAGTGCCACGCAGACGTAATTACGTCATCAGTTTCCAGACTACCAAAAATATTTATATCAATCCGGGTTCGATTGATCACCTGCGCAATCTTAAGTGCCAGAGCGCCTTTATCATCACGTCACGCAGTGCGTCGCGTCGCGGCCATCTGGCTATGGTGACCGAGCGCTTGCCTCAAGACTGTCACGTTGATGTGTTTGCCGACATGGGCCCCGAACCTGATTTCGCTACTTTGCAAAGAGTGGTGGAATCAATGCGACGCTCGAAGCCAGATACGGTGATTGCCCTGGGCGGAGGCTCTGTGCTGGATGCAGCCAAGATTATTCGCCTCTTCTACGATTATCCTGATTTGAAAATTTCTGAAGTTGCCGTGAACTTCCTCGATTTCCATCATCGTATGATTGAGTTTCCGAAAGATATGAAAACTCAGCTGGTGGCAATTCCGACCACATCAGGTACTGGCTCTGAAGTCACTCCCTTTGCCGTTCTTAAAGACGGCCACCGTAAGATTTCATTGATTGACGAATGTATGTTGCCTGACATAGCAATCATCGATGCCAACTTGACACGCAGCTTGCCTGCCGATATTACTGGTGATACCGCATTCGATGCCCTCACTCACGCTTTAGAAGCCCTGGTTTCGACTTTCTCTTCTGACTATACAGACGGTTTGGCATTAGAAGCGCTGCGTTTGATATTTGAATCGCTGCCTGAAACTTTGAAAAATCCTAATAGCATTGTGCACCGCCACAAATTGCATAATGCCGCCACTCTGGCAGGAATGGCCATTGCCAACGCCTCAGTTGGGGTCAATCACGCACTGGCCCACGCACTTGGTGCTCGTTTTGATATTCCTCACGGCAGAGCCAACGCAGCTTTCTTGCTTTCCACCATCGAATACAACGCTCAGATTCCATCTAAGTTTGTTTCTGTGCCTTGTTATCCACTCTGGATAGCCGACCGCAAATACGCACGGGCTGCGCAATTTATAGGTTTGAAAGATGATTTACAACCTGGCGAAAGCGAAGAAATTGGTCGCCGCCGTCTGGTGCAAAAATTGCGTCAAGCTATTTATGACCTGGCGAAACTGGCTAATCAGGCTCTTTCAGTGGCAGAATTAGGCATCCCGCTCGAATCGTACATGGCTGCTATTCCTGAGCTGACTGAAACTGCTTTTGGCGACATGAGTATTCGCACCAACCCGCGCTACGCACTTGCCCCTGAAGTGGCTCAGCTATTTGCTACCGCCTATCCACCGAGAGAAAGACCAAGCATATAATTTGCACTATAACTAGTTAGCTGAGGAAGTAATGGCCGAGCCTGTGAAAGAAAGAAAACTAGAAAAAATTCGCATCTTAGGCGATCTTGAACGCGGCCTTGATGAAGTCGATAAGAAGCTGGCGCGCGGCAATACCGATATTGAATTTGATTTTTCTGCTTGTCCGTTTATTAGTGTTGATGGCCTTGAATGGTTGGAAGAGTTTCTTCTGCGTGCAGACTCGTTAAAATCGACAGTGACTTTTGTCAATGTGCAAAATCCGGTATACAAGGTTTTTAAAGTCGCTCACATTGATAGCTTAATGCGTGCTTGTGGCGCACCGAACCAGGAATCGCAAGGCTTAAGTTGCTAAATTCCGAGCCATCTGTGCGTGCTCAAAATTTGACCAAGCGCTTTGGCTCGCGAATATCTGTGGATAAGCTCAATTTGAGTATCTATCCTGGTGAACTGTATGCCTTATTGGGTGACAATGGTGCGGGCAAAACCACAACCATCAGTATGCTGACCACATTGCTCGCTCCGACATCAGGCGAATTTTTCATTTGCGGCTTCAACGGCCTTAAGCAACCAGAGAAAATTAAAGGCTGCTTCGGTGCAGTCTCGCAAGATCTGGCTCTGTATCAAGAGCTCACTCCATATGAAAATCTCAAATTTCTGGCTAATCTTTATGGCTTGCCTAAGGCTGAAGGTGAAGCTCGCATAGAAAAATTATTGGGACGAGCCGGTTTAATTGATCGGCTCAACGACCGCACTCAGAGTCTTTCTGGTGGCATGTTGCGCAGGCTGGCTATTGCTTGCGCCATGATCAATGAGCCGAAAGTGTTGTTTATGGACGAGCCCACGGTGGGCCTTGACCCGGCTTCGCGCCGACTGATTTGGGCAACTTTAAAAGAACTCAAAGCTGCAGGCGTGACGATTTTACTTACTACCCACTATTTAGAAGAGGCCGAGCTTCTAGCAGATCGCATTGGTATCATCCGCGATGGCAAGCTCACTGCCGAGGGCACCGTTTCGGAGTTAGCCAGACGCATCAAAGGCATGCGCGGCATCTCGATTAAGCTCGCCTCCGATTGTGCCGTCGAGTCGCCTGAGCTGGCTACATCACTGAATTTCATCAAAGAGAAATTTGGCGTAGAGGTCAGGCTCGATGGTTTACGCAACACGATTTATTTGAGTCAGCCCGAGAGCGACACCGATCAATATCATCGAGAAATCTTCGACTGGTTGCAGCGTGAAGAAATTCCATTCGTTAAATTTGCCACTGGCGAACCTAATCTGGAAGAAGTTTTTCTGGCCGTATCAAAAGACCTGAAAGAGAATGGTACATCTTTAGAGAATGTAGAGACCGCTCTGCCTGCGGAAAGTGAGCAGCCTGTATGATCGCTGCCATTTTGGCAATCATGTACAAAGACATATTGCAGTGGACCAGGCGCCCTCTCTATTTTGTTGCCAGTGTAATGCTTGCCATTCTAATTTTGGTCTGCGTCGGCAACACCATATCTGGTGCTAATGATATGCCTTTTGGTTTATACGATCCGGCGGGCATTTCGGAACTCTCTAAGCATTTGACCGATACCAGACGCTTTCGCGTCAAAGTTTATGACGATCTGGAAGAAGCCAAAGGTGATCTGGCGCACGAAAAAATTGTCGCTCTAGCCAATGTCTCACAAGATCCGCTGGAAGATTCGGTGCAAATTTTATCCAGTGGCAACAACCCGCTAATTGATGATCAGATTGCCATGGGACTTCTGGCGGTGCTGACTCAGCGAGCAGACGAATTGAACATTCCGCTTCATTCGGCCGCGCTTTTTCAGGTCAATTTTGGCCTGCGTGATTACATTACCTCAGGTCTTACAGCCTACCTCTGTTATGTGCTGGCTTCTATGAATGTGGGTTTCAGCTGGATTTACGAGTGGATGGAGCGCACCTATCGGCAGATTGTTTATGCTCCAAGCGGCCTAGACGCCGCCATTATCGCCAAAACCATCACAGTCACCCTTGAGGCGGCTCTGGTGCTCTGGCTCTCGCTGGCAATCACCTCTCCAATTGTCGGTTTCACCCTGGGCGGCAATTTCTTCGGCCTGCTAGGCGCCACTCTGCTTTCGGTATTTACTTTTGCTTGCTTAGGTCTGTGTTTCGCTTGTGTGCTCAAAACCATTAGAATTTACACAATGACAGTTTCGATTTTAGGGGTAGCCTTAATGTTTGTCTCTGGAATTATAACTCCGGTCAAGGCTATGCCAGGCTGGGAGCAGAGGCTCGCTACTTCGTTGCCGATGTATTACGCCGCTGACCTCACCAAAGGGGTGATGTTGGGTATTCCTGCTGACTACACACGTGATATCCTCTTACTGGCAGGTTGGGCTACGGCAGCACTGGTTCTGGCTCGATTCTTACTAATCCGCAGCAA
>CASBPX010000087.1 GCA_949127735.1 Candidatus Obscuribacterales bacterium
GGACGCGTAATGTTTGAAATGTCCGGAGTGGCCCAGAAAGATGCGCACCACGCGCTTCAATTGGCCGCCCAGAAGTTACCTGTTAAATGCCGTGTAATTGAAAGGCATGCCGGAGGAGCAGCAAAATGAGAGTGCGAGAAATGAGAGAGCTTTCCGCTGAAGAGCTGAATGCACGTATTGATGAGACCCGTAAGACAATCGTCGATTTGCGTTTTCAACTTGCTCTAAGAAAGTTAGAGAGTCCGGCAAAATTGCGCCTGGAAAGAAAAAAACTAGCGCAACTGCTGACAGTGGCTACTGAAAAAGTCATTTTCGTCACTGCTTAAAAAGCGCTTTTGATCTGGATTCGAGTAAAGAGAGAGACTAAGGGGTCGAACATGCCAAAGAAGGTATTAGTCGGGAAGGTTGTATCCAACAAAATGGATAAGACGGTTGTTGTAGCCGTTGAAAGCCGTTCACCGCACCACAAGTATGAAAAGCAAATTGCCGAGACACGCAAGTTCAAAGCTCACGATGCTGAAAATAAATGTCAAATGGGCGACGTAGTGCGCATTGAAGAATGCCGTCCGTTGTCTAAAGACAAAAAATTCACCGTTATCGAAGTGACTGGTCATGCCATCTCGAATAAAGCCAGCGAGGTGTCGGCCACATGATTCAGCAAGAGACCAGATTGACTTGTGCAGATAACACTGGAGCCCGCGAGCTCTTGTGCATTCGAGTCCTGGGCGGATCGAATAAAACATTTGCCACCGTTGGTGATGTCATCGTTGCAACCGTCAAAGATGCTCTCCCCAACATGCCCGTGAAGAAGTCGGAAGTTGTCCGTGCAGTAATTGTGCGCGTCAAGCAAAACGTCAGCCGTCCGGATGGTTCAACTATCCGCTTTGACGACAACGCTGCTGTGATCGTGCTCAAAGACGGCAACCCAAAAGGTACTCGTGTTTTCGGACCGATTGCCCGTGAATTGCGCGACAAGAACTTCACCAAGATCATTTCATTGGCCCCGGAGGTTCTCTAACCATGACTTACACCAAAGTAAAAGCACTTTCGGTGCGCTACACCAATGCTCCTATTAAGACGAAAGTCAAAATGGGCAACAAGCAGGTTATCTCCCGCGCCTTGATCAAACCAAGCGCCACCAATTTGGCACCAAGCTGCCACGTTAAGCGCGGCGACCTGGTGATGGTAATTTCTGGTTGCAGAACTCGCACCAAAAAGAACGGTCAAAAGCTCGAAGGCGACAGAGGCAAAATCGGCAAAGTGCTTAAGGTTTTCCCTAAGCTCGGCAAAGTGATTGTTGAAGGCGTCAACGTGGTTACCCGTCACGTTAAGGCAAAAAATGCCTTCACCAAGAGCGGCATCATCAAGCAAGAAGCACCACTTTTCGCTTCTAAAGTAATGCTCTACTCCAACGAGAAGAAAAAACCAGTTAGAGCTGAGTTCCGCAAAGAAATCGGCGTTTAATTCAAAGATTTGGTTCAACCAACAAATATAGACAGGTAGAAGGCAATGTTCGATATCAAAGAAAATTACCAAACCCAGGTAAGAGAAAGTCTAAAAAAACAGTTCGGTTATGAAAATGACTTGCAGGTTCCCCGCATTGTCAAAGTCGTAATCAACATGGGCCTCGGTGAAGCCACCAGCAATGCTAAGGCAATTGAAAACGGCGTCAAAGAATTGGGCATTATCGCCGGCCAAAAGCCAGTGACTAATCGCGCCAAGAAATCAATCGCTACTTTCAAATTGAGAAAAGGCATGCCGGTTGGTGCTTCAGTTACTCTGCGCGGCGAGCGTATGTGGAACTTCCTGGCCAAACTGATTCACATTGCTCTTCCTCGAATCCGCGACTTCCGCGGCCTATCAGGAAAATCTTTTGACGGTCGTGGCAATTTCTCAGTTGGTATCAAAGAGCAATTGATTTTCCCTGAAATCAATTACGAGTCAATCGACGCAGTTAGAGGCATGGATATTTCCATCGTCACTACTGCCCCCACAGATCAAGAAGCGTATGCACTGCTAGCCGCCATGGGCATGCCGTTCAAGAAACAACACGTAAGTAATCAGTAATTAGAGGAAAAGCACAACGTGGCTAAAACATCCATGGTTGATAAGGAGCATAAGCGCCAGGTATTGGTCGCCAAAGGCAAATACCCTAAAGTGCGCTTGCACAATCGCTGCCGCATTTGCGGACGGCCCAGAGCGGTTTATCGCGACTTTGGCTTGTGCCGCTGTTGCCTGAGAAAAATGGCTCACGAAGGTTTGATTCCTGGACTCACCAAGTCTAGCTGGTAGGAGATAGCAAATGCCGGTCACAGATCCAATTTCGGACATGTTCACACGTATTAGAAACGCCATCCGCGTTCAGGCTCCGGCAGTTGAAATGCCCGCGTCGAAAGCGAAGGTAGCGATTGCAGAATTGTTGCGCAATGAAGGATTCATCTCCTCATTCGAAACAAGAGCTCTCGGTTCGCCCGAGCAGCGCATGCGCATCGTTCTCAAATACGGCAGTAAGGGCGAGCACGTCATTCAAGGTTTGAAACGAATTTCTAAACCAGGATTACGCGTTTATCGTCCATCTAAAAAAGTACCCAGAGTCTATAACGGCATGGGTGTGGCAATCGTCAGTACCAGCCGCGGGCTGATGACTGATCGTCAAGCTCGCAAGAGCAATCTTGGCGGCGAAGTAGTTGCCGAAGTCTGGTAGAAATTTTTGATTTCAGGAGTTAAGACCAATGTCTCGTATCGGTAAAGCACCAATCCCAGTGCCATCTGGCGTGACGGTTCAAATTGACAATCACAATGTGAGCGTCAAAGGACCTAAAGGACAACTGGCGCGCCAGTTTGTCCCTGAGATGACCTTCAAGCATGAAGACGGAAAAATCACAGTGACGCGTAATTCTGAAAACAGAATTACACGCAGCTTGCATGGTTTGAGCCGCACTCTTCTGGCCAACATGGTCAAAGGTGTCACTGAAGGATTTGATCGCAACCTGGAAATCGTCGGCGTTGGTTATCGCGCCGCAATGGACGGCAGAAAGCTGGTTATGCAACTGGGTTATTCACACCCTGTAGAAATCACTCCGCCTGAAGGCATCACTATCGTAGTCGGTAAAGGCAACGTCATCACCGTCAGTGGTATCGACAAGCAAGCCGTAGGCGACGTTGCTTCTTTCATACGTGAGAAGCGTCCACCTGAAGTTTACAAAGGTAAGGGCGTTAAGTATGCCGGTGAAATTATCCGCCGTAAAGCTGGTAAGGCTGCTGGTAAGAAGAAGTAAAAGAGATCGAAGTAAAAGAGATCGAAGTAATTTAAGAGACTGAGGATCAGATCAATGATTAAGAAGCTAGACAGAAAGCTCAATCGCATTAAAGTTCACTACCGCATCCGTCGCCGTTTGTCCGGTAGCACTGAGCGTCCGAGACTTTGTGTATATCGCTCCAACAAGCATATTTATGCTCAAATCGTCGATGACAGCACAGCCAAAACCCTGGTGATGGCGAGCACTCTCGATCCCGAAATCAAAGATAAGACAGCCAAAAGCTGGAACGTCGAATCGGCTAAAACCGTGGGCGAACTGGTGGCCAAACGCGCTAAAGCAAAAGGCATCGAGTCTGTCGTCTTCGATCGTGGCGGCTATATTTATCACGGCCGTGTCGCCGCTGTAGCTCAAGCTGCACGTGACGCCGGTTTAGAGTTCTAAGTTATATAAGAGGATAGTTCCAGATGGAAAGAGACGATAAGGTTGCCGGCGCTGCTGGTATTGGTGGTGGACTAGATGACGTTGCTGCTCCTTTGGCAGCACCTGATAACGCCCGCCGCGGTCGCAGAGGACCTGGTGGTGGCAATCGTGATCCACAACGTCGCCCTGATGACAACAAACGTGAACGTGCCGAATCTGAATGGGAAGAAAAAATCATTCAAGTACGCCGCGTCACTAAAGTGGTTAAGGGTGGTAAAAAGCTTTCCTTCCGCGCAGTAGTGGCAGTCGGCAACGGTAAAGGTCAAGTCGGCATTGGTGTCGGTAAGGCTTCTGAAGTTGTATCGGCGATTCAAAAAGGTGTGGTTGACGCTAGAAAATCACTGGTGACAGTGCCTCTAGTAGGAACTTCGATTCCACACACTATTACCGGTAAAACCGGAGCCAGCCGCATTCTTTTAAAACCAGCCGCTAAAGGTACAGGCGTCATCGCCGGTGGTGCCGCCAGAGCTATTCTGGAACTGGCTGGTGTTGGCGACGTGCTTTCCAAATCATTGGGATCGCGCTCACCATTGAACGTGGCTCGTGCCACCATCAATGGCTTGAAAGGACTGAGAACCTTTGAAGATGCAGCTCGTTTGAGAGGCATCAGCATTCGTCAGTTGTTCACATAATTCCAAATTTAAATTCGAGAGAGGCAGATCATGTTACGCATCACTTTAACTAAAGGACTCGTCGGCAAAAGAGACGACCAGAAGAAAGTCGTTCGCGCGCTTGGCCTGGGCAAATTTAACAGCAGCGTTGTACACGCAGATAGTCCTACTATCCGCGGCATGTGCAACAAAGTGCACCACCTGGTTACAGTAGTCGAAGAAAATGACGCTGAGAAAAAAGATGGTGCCGCTAAAGCCACCAAAGCTAAATCGGCTAAATAAGCCAAAAATTGAATCAAATCAAATTAGATAGACAGCCGAGTCGCTTAAAAAGTTTGAGTGGCGTGAGGCAAAGGAGAACGTAAGAAAATGGATTTAGAACAAGTAAGACCTGATGAAGGTTCGCGTAAAAAAAGAAAAAGAGTAGGTCGTGGTCGCGCCTCTGGTCACGGTAAAACTTCTACTCGCGGTCACAACGGCCAGGGTCAAAGATCTGGTGAAGCCAGACGCTTTGGTTTTGAAGGTGGACAAACTCCCCTTTTCCGTCGTTTACCTAAAATTCACAACTTTGATTCAGTGCCAGGACGCGACTGGGTTGTCATTAACGTTGACGCTCTCAATGTTTTGCCTGCTAATACCGAAGTCAATCCTGAGTCTTTAGTTGGTCACGGAGTAATTCGTCGCCACAACGACAGTCTGCGCGTACTTGGCAACGGTGAATTGAAAGTTGCTGTGAAGATTAGTGCTCATCACTTCTCTCAAGGTGCCATCGACAAGATTCAAGCTGCTGGTGGTTCTTATGAAGTGATTCAACCGGCTGCTCCCACAAGGAATCCAAAAAATCGCTAGAGATCTCTAGGCAAAAAACTACAGTCGCTCCAGATGCTTCTTTGCTTCTGGAGCGTTCTAATATTTTGCTTAGTGCGGCCATAATTACCGATATTGAACACGGCACAGATACAATATGTAAGTGCTTTTATAAAGGGAACTGTTGAATGTCTGAGAGTGTAAGCAAACGTGGTGCCAAGATTGGCGGTCCTGAAGACTGGCTGGCATTGCTGAGCGCCCCTGGTTTAAAAGAGCGCATCATTTTTACTCTTACGATGATTTTGCTTTATCGCTTTGGAGTGCACATTCCGATTCCCGGCGTTGATCCGGCGGCATTTGTTAAACACCCTGAACTGGCTCAAAATTTGCTTGGCATGATCGATTTGTTTACCGGCGGTGCCCTGAACAAATTGTCTGTATTTTCCATGGGCATCGGGCCTTACATCACTTCATCCATTGTCATGCAGCTCATGACTGTGGTGATTCCAAAACTTGAGAATTTGCAAAAAGAACAGGGTGAGCAAGGACGCAGGCAGCTGGCTCAAATAAGCCGCGTAGCCACAGTGGTGCTGGCCATTTTTCAATCTTTCATGCTGGCTCAATTGCTTTCGCGTATTCCTGGCGTTGTGATTGTGCCTGGCCCGCTCTTTCTCATCAACACCACGATTATTCTTACATCCTGTGCCGTTTTCATCATGTGGATGGGTGAGTTAATCACTGAGCGTGGTGTCGGCAACGGTGCCTCGCTGTTGATTTTCCTGGGTATTGCCGCCAGATTGCCGGTGATGATGAACAACACTTACCAAGCAGTGCAAACCGGTCAATCGCCCATGTGGGGCGTGATTGCACTGGGAGTATTTTTCCTTCTCGTTGTTGCTTTTATTGTGCGTCTGCAGCAAGGCGTGCGCAAAGTAATGGTAATGGGGTCGCGCCGTAATGTCGGGCGGCAAATATTCGCCGCGCCTGAAGACTATATGTATCTGCCGGTGAATCCGTCAGGGGTTATGGCCATCATTTTTGCCTCATCGCTAATGATGTTTCCTTCCACGATCATGCAGTTTTTAGCTCAACAGAAAACTGATCCTGGTATGGTTTTCTATCGCGTTATTAAAGATATTCCTGGCATTGGTCCGGCCTTTGCCAGCCTTTGTGAGCAGCACTGGGCAAAAGATGTCTGGGCCTTCATTGCTCAAGAAACGGGTAATGCTTTCTCTTATTATCGCTGGGAGCATTCGCTGGTTTATTTCCTTTTGATTTTGTTCTTTGCCTTCTTCTATTCATCAATAATTTTGCCTGTGCGCGATATGTCGGAGAATTTACGACGCAGCGGCAGAGCCATTCAAGGCATCAGACCAGGCAGGCCCACGGCAGATTTTCTGGAGAAGACATTGAATCGTCTCACCTTTATTGGTGCAGCATCAGTGGCGGTGATCGCTATTGCTCCCATTCACATTGAACAGGTGACTATGGTCACCACCTTGCAGGGTCTTGGCAGTACGTCGCTAATCATTCTTGTGGGTGTGGCCATTGACACTCAACGCCAGATTCTCACTCACGCTTTATCGTCTAAATATCAAGCCCGCGGTTTGTTTAAGTCACAAGAAAATAAGGAAATCTAATGCGCATTTTGTTCCTCGGTGCACCTGGCGCAGGCAAAGGCACCCAATGCAAGAAACTCTCCAGCAAATGTGCTTTGCTCCATCTGTCGTCTGGTGATTTGCTCAGAGATGCGGTCAAGAACAATACCAATGCCGGCGTCGCAGCAAAGGAATTTATGGACAAAGGTCAGCTGGTACCAGATAAGGTATTGATTGATCTCTTTCGTGAAAAACTCAGCCAGCCTGATTGCGCTGCTAAAGGTTTCATTCTTGATGGTTTTCCACGCAACCGTGCTCAAGCCGAAAGCCTCGATCAATTGCTTTCTGAGCTAAATCAATCGCTTGATATCGTCATCGATTTGACAACATCTGATTCGCTTCTTGAAGAGCGTATTACCGGTCGCCGGGTTTGTCCTAACAAATCTTGCAATGCCGTTTATCACGTCAGTTTTTCGCCAGCTAAAAAAGATGGCGTTTGCGATCTTTGCGGCACTGAGCTTTCGCATCGATCAGACGATAAAGCAGAGCTGGTTAAGCAGCGGCTCAATGTTTATCATGAGTTGACTGCACCGCTTATTGACTTCTACGGAAGCAAAAATCTAGTGGTCACCGTCAATGGCGAAGGTGAGCAAGAGGCAATCTTTGCCGATATCCTCAAAGCTCTGAAAGTGCAAGTCTAAAAGTGCCGCAAGTTTATTAAGGTCACCTGTTTAATTATGATTCTAACTAAAGCTGAAGATATCGAATTGATTCGCGAAGCCGGTCGTCTGGCAGGAGAAGTGCTCGAGATGATATCGCGGGCTGCGGCACCAGGCATAAGCACTTACGAGCTTGATCAAATGGCTGAAGCCGCCATTGTTGCCGCTGGTCATATACCTACATTTAAGGGTTATCGCGGTTTTCCCGCTACTGTATGCGCTTCCGTCAATGAAGAAGTAGTACACGGTATTCCCAACAAAAAGAGATTGCTCAAAGACGGCGACATTTTGAGTCTAGATATTGGTGTGTCGATAAGGCGCATGGTTGACGGCAAGCCTTTTAACTACATTGGAGACACGGCCATAACGGTGCCTATTGGTACTGTAACGAAAGCGGTGCAGAAACTTATCGATGACACGCAAAAATCGCTTTACGCTGCCATTAAGGTGGCTAGAGGCGGTGCTACTCTCGATGAAATCGGTGGTGCTGTTGAAGACATTGGTAAAGCTGGTGCATATGGCATCGTGCGCGATTACGGCGGACACGGCATTGGGCCTGATTACCATGAAGAACCGTTCATCTGCAACTACCGCACCGGTAGTAAGACCAAGTTGAAACCTGGTATGGTTATAGCGATTGAACCGATGTTCAATCAGGGCGGCGACAAGGTTCGCACCAAAACAGATGGCTGGACAGTTGTAACCAAAGATTACAGACCATCGGCCCATTTTGAGCATTCGTTGCTCATCACTGATGGTGACGCTGAAATACTTACTAAGCGTCCCAACGAGGTAGTTGGATGACTAAACAGGGCGTAATAGAATTCGAGGGTACCATTCGGGAATCCTTGCCCAATGCCATGTTTCGCGTAGAGCTGGATAATGGACACAAGGTTTTGGCTCACATATCGGGCAAAATTCGCAAGAACTTTATTAAGATACTGCCGGGCGATCGCGTACGTGTAGAGCTCACCCCATATGACCTCACGCGCGGAAGAATTACATACCGAATCAAAGATTGATGGATCGCTAGTTGATTGGGTAGTGATTTGCGGTACAATGAGACGTTTGTCTGAAGGCCCCTTGTTTTGCATGCAAATGCGGGCAAGATTTGTCTTCGGAGAGATAAGCTTAGCATCGGTTCATCTAAGCTGAGTGAATAGTAGACCCGGCGAAAGCCGCACAGAGAGCTGGATAATGAAAGTTAGAGCATCAGTAAAGAAGATTTGTGAGAAGTGCAAAGTGATACGCCGTAAAGGTCGTGTTGCTGTGATTTGTGAAAATCCGAAGCACAAACAACGTCAAGGTTAAGAAGTGATGAGTTAACTCTAGTTAGGATATTAGACGCATATCTTGCGCTAATTTTACTGAGTTAAAGACCATTGGAGGATAAATGGCCCGTATTGCCGGAGTAGATCTGCCGAGAAACAAGAGAGCGCCAATTGCGCTTACTTACATTCACGGCATTGGCAGAACAACTGCCGCCAAAATCTGTAAGAAAGTAGGCATTCCTGATTCCAAGCGCGTTCAAGACATGACTGAAGAAGAAGTCGGTCGCGTACGTGAAGAAATCGAGAAGAGCGGTAATTACCAGGTCGAGGGTGATCTCAGACGGGTAGAAGGCCTTAACGTCAAGCGCTTGATTGAAATCAATTGCTTCCGCGGTCAACGCCACAGAAGAGGCTTACCTACTCGTGGTCAGCGCACCAAGACCAATGCCAGAACCCGTCGCGGTCGCAAACGCGTTACCGTCGCCGGCAAAAAGCAAGCTCCAGGTAAATAAATAGCGGCGGCACTTGAGTGCTGCAGTTGTGAACCCGAAGCAGAATCATATTTAGAAACAAGTTAGACGCATAACTAAAGGATAGAAGCAGAAGCTATGGCTAAGTCACCGAAGGCTAGAACGAAGAAAAAAGAACGTCGCTATGTTTTGCAAGGCATCGTTCATATTTCGAGCACCTTCAATAACACCATCGTCACTTCTACTGACCCTCAAGGTCAGGTAATCGCATGGGGCTCCGCTGGTACAGCGGGCTTCAAAGGTGCGAAGAAGGGCACTCCCTTTGCCGCTCAACAAGCTGCTGAGTCTGTGGCCAAGCGCTCAATGGACCAGGGCATGAGACAAGTGGAAGTGTTGGTAAAAGGACCTGGTGCCGGTCGCGAAACTGCTATTCGCGCTTTGCAAAGCTCCGGTTTGGAGATCACGCTGATTAAAGACGTAACGCCGATTCCCCACAACGGCTGCCGTCCACCAAAACGCAGAAGAGTCTAAGCAACTGTTTTTTTATCCCCTTCCAGAAGCCCGCATAGTTGAGAACTAATCCTGAATGAATACATCTATTGATACTAGAAGCTTCGCCGACAGCCACTTTCGTCACGGAGATAATATGGAACCATTAAGAATAAAGTGCCTCGAGAACAAAACCGGAGCCGATGGCTCTATCTACGGTAAGTTCGTCATTGAGCCTTTGGAAAAAGGCTATGGCACCACTCTTGGTAATGCCATCAGAAGAGTTCTACTTTCTTCGCTCGATGGTTCTGCCGTTACAGCTGTAAGAATCGAAGGCATCACTCACGAATTCACCACCGTTCCTGGTGTAGTTGAAGACGTGATTGATATCATGCTTAACCTCAAAGGTCTGGTCGTTAAGACCTTCAGCAACGATCCACAATATTTGCATTTAGATATCGATAGATCTGGTGCTGTCACCGGCCGCGATATCATGTGCCCAGCCGATGCCACCATCATCAATCCAGATTGGCAGCTATGCACACTGGCCGAAGGCGGACGCATTCGCGCTGAAATTACTGTTGAACGCGGTCGCGGATACGTTCCTGCTGATTCACACAGCCACTACAAACAAGCTATCGACGTGCTTCCTATCGATGCTGTGTTTATGCCTATTCGCAAAGTCAGCTACAACGTTGAACCAACTCGCGTTGGCGAATCAACCGACTTTGACAAACTGACAATCGATCTCTGGTCCAATGGTTCCATGGACGCTACTGAAGCAATTTCACAAGCTGCCCGTCAAATCATTGAACATCTGTTGCCCATTGCCGAACTATCCGGTAAGCCAATGGTGCCGGCTGCCACTCAGCCTCAACAGCAAGATGGAAAACATAGTTCCATCTCAATTGAAGAGCTCGAACTTTCAGTCAGAGCTTACAACTGCTTGAAGAGAGCCAATATCAACTCTCTTGGTGAACTGCTCAAACTCTCATACGACGATCTGATGAATATCAAAAACTTTGGTAAGAAATCAGCTGACGAAGTAATAGAGCGTTTGCGTCAATTTGGATTGACCCTGGCCGATACACCAAAAGACAAGTAAAAAACAGACGACACTGAAACTGACATCGAAACTGACACTGAAATTGAACTAGAAGGAATTTGTTATGCGTCACAGAGTACCCGGCCACCAGCTAGGCCGCCCAGCCGATCAAAGAAAAGCGGTTTTGCGAGCACTGGCTACTGAGCTTCTTCGCCATGACGAGATCGAAACTACTCTTGCTAAAGCAAAAGCAGTTCGAGCCCATGCCGAAAGAATCATCACCAAAGGTAAGCATGGTCAAATTGGCGACTACAAAGCAATGCACGAAAAAGCTAAAGGCGGCGATAAAGAAGCTGCCAAAGAAGTAGCTCGGGTTGTGCACTTACGCCGTCAAGTCAGCGGTTTCATTTACGATAAAGAAGTAGTGAGAAAAGTATTCGACACTATCGCTCCTAAGTATAAAGACCGGCAGGGCGGCTATACTCGCATCATCAAGATTGGACCTCGTCGTGGGGACAATTCCGAAATGGCGATTATCCAACTCGTCTAGTCTGTAAATAGAAATAAGTGCCACGCATCGCCCTCCTGCTTGAGTATTGTGGAAAGAATTTCCACGGCTCTCAATTCCAGGGGGGCGTTCGTACTGTGCAGCACGAATTAGAAAAAGCCATTGCCGTTCTGGCCAAAGACGAAGTGCGAGTGCACATGAGTGGACGCACCGACACTGGTGTCAATGCCAGCGGGCAAGTTGCCCATTTCAATTTTCCGGCCGAAAATTTATCGCAGGCCGATTTGCATCAGATGGCCTGGAGTTTGAACGGTATTATGCCGAGAGATTTGAGCGTCGTCTCGTTGGCTGTGGTACCCGAAACTTTTCACGCCCGTCATAGCGCCACCAAAAGGCAGTATGTTTATAGAATCTTGAACCGATCGCAAAGATCTGCCCTGTTAAAAGATACTCATTTGCATGTACGCCAGCCCTTATCGCTAGAACCTATGCTGGATGCGGCTTCTCGCATTTTGGGCGACCATGATTTCAGTGCTTTTCGCTCATCAACTACTTCCGATGCTAACCCTTCTTGCCGCATTTACCGCTCTGAATTATTGAATTTACGTGAAGGGGAGCTGGAATACTGGATAGCGGCTGATCACTTCGTGTACAATATGGTCCGCATTATTGTCGGAACCCTAATCGAAATAGGGCTCGGCAAAAGGGACGCGGAGAGTGTTTCTCATGCTCTTGAGAAAAGAGAAAGAGAGCTCGCCGGTCCTAACGCTCCCCCCTGGGGTTTGACGTTGGATTCAGTACAGTACCCCAACGCTTTCAGGCTGTGGGAGCAATAGTTCCAGGAGTTAAAATAGAAGTGAAAACTTATTGCCCGAAACCAGATGATGTCGTAAGAGAATGGCTCGTCATCGATGCCGAAGGTAAAACTTTGGGTCGTGTGGCCAGTGAAGTTGCCAGTATTCTTAGAGGCAAACACAAAGCCGAGTTCACTCCTCACGTAGATTGCGGTGACTTTGTCGTTGTTGTTAACGCTGAGAAGATTGCCGTATCTGGTAAAAAAGAACAACAGAAAATGTACAGACACCACTCTGGATTCCCAGGTGGATTTAAGGAAGAGAGTCTTGAGCATTTGAGAGCAAGAAGACCAATCGTCATTCTTGAGAAGGCAATTCGCGGCATGATGCCTCACAATCGCTTAGGCGATCAGCAATTCACCAAACTCAAAGTTTATGCCGGTCCAGAACATCCACATGCTGCTCAAAAGCCTGCTGATTTCAAACTTCCTGAGCACGTTCTCGCCAACTAAATAGACCAGCCAATTCGCAATATAGGAAAAAAAGTTCCACATGACTAGCGTTATTCAGTACATCGGCACCGGAAGAAGAAAGTGCGCCACAGCCAGAGTGAGACTCATTCCTGGTACTGGTGCAGTAACAATCAATGGCCGCACCATGGAAGACTACATCGGCGGCAGACCTGGTCTGGCAAAAGAAATTTATGCTGGTTTTGAAGCCGCTGACGCCATGGGCAGATTTGACGTAATGGTATTAGTGCGTGGTGGTGGTATCGCCGGACAAGTTGGCGCTATTCGCCACGGTATTGCCCGCGCACTGTCTGAAGCCGCTCCACAAAATCGTCCTACACTTAGAGGCGAAGGTCTGCTTACTCGCGACCCCCGCATCAAAGAGCGTAAGAAAGCCGGCCGTAAGAGAGCTCGTAAACGGTTCCAGTTCTCCAAGCGTTAATTCGCTGCATTCACTATTCAATATGTTCACCAAAAAACAGCTGGATTTTCCGGCTGTTTTTTTCTTGGCCCTGTAAAATTGCTCTTGCTGAGCTAGCCTTAATTGGAGATGCACGATGAAGCTATCGCTATTGGCCAAGGCCAGTATTTTCTGCCTGGCAATGGCAATTTCTTATGCCTTCACTGTCTCTAATTCCTGCGCTCAAAGCCCTGCCCCGTTGAGTCAGGTAAGGAGCACAAGGGTGCCACTCTCGCCGGAAGTGCAAGAGAAGTTTGAAAAGGCCATGGCCGAATCAAACAAGCGCCTGGCTACTGAGCATTATGTGCATGGTGAAAGCGATCAAGCCAAAAGTGAAGTGGAAAAATTTTCTCGCACAGGTTCAATGCTTATGCAAAAAAACGAAACTGAACAAGCTTTGTTTGCTTTCACAAAAGCCATTAGGGCAGCCGAAACACCAGCAGAGAAGGCGCTTTATAAAACCGAAGTGATGGCCAAGTACAAGCAGTCAAGAAATTATCTGGGCCGAGGCGCATGTTATTTGCGTTTCAGAGATTACTCAGCGGCAGTCAAAGACCTGACAGAGGCCATTCGAATTTGTTCTGATTACTCTCCACCGTATATTTCGCGCGCTGCTGCTTATGAAGCATTGGGCAAGAAAAAAGCCGCGCTTTCAGATCGTGAGAAAGCTGCGACATTAGGCCTAGTCCCTAAATTCATTGCCCAACATCTAAAGAATGACCAGGGCATGAAACAGGCAGTTGACGTTCTTAAAAACGAGTCAAATAAAAGGTATTACGTTCCCGGCAAAAGCGGAGATTCCAGCAAAATGGAATCTCTCTATTGGCAAGGGCGAAAGCTAATGGATGACGGCAAGTATCAAGCGGCAATTAAATGCTATGGTGCAGCCATTAAGGCTTTCGAGAATCCTGCAGAAAAGGCGCTCTATAAAAGCAAGCAGATGGCAAACTACAAATATTCATGGAATTTTGAAAATCGCTCCTATTGCTATTTGATGCTCAAAGACTATAAGAGTGCTGTGCAAGATTTAAGTAAGGCAATCAGTATGCGGCCTGACTATCAAGAAAATTACATCAACCGCGGCAAAGCTTTGATGTTCCTTGGGCGTAAGCGCGAAGCGGAAGCAGACTTTGAAAAAGCCAAACATCTTACGCCTGGTACACTTCCTACTCTTTAAGTGCGCTCGAATCCACAGGCTCGTCAACTGCAGCCTTGTTCTTAGGACCAATCATTTCTGTGTCTTGACCGCCGATAATTCCCTGGGCACGATACTTGTTTTGAAAGCGAAAGAGAGCGACAAAAGCCGACAAAGCAATGACCACGGTGGCTGTAATAAATGCCCAACCCCAGGCGGTTTCACCGTAGTAAACGAGAAAAACGCCGCCTGAAAAAATTACACAGGCGATAAAAAGTGATAGCGGTATGTATAGTGCGCTGATCGATTGCCAGACTTCAGCCTTTTCAGCTGCCAGTGCGGCCGCTTTTTTGTCTTTTTCTGTCTGGTTTTCACTGAGACTGTCGGCAGTCATAATTCTCCTCAGGTTCGAGATCGAGAACCTGGCTTAATATTAGCACCAGGCTGCCTTAAGGCCGCTTTCGTTTGCTCACTTAACCATTAAAAGAATCGCCAGATGATACACTGAGGGCGATGTCAAAGTTTCAATCTCCTAAAATCGACACAGAGATGCACTGCCCGAATTGTCTGAGGCCGGTCAAGAAAAATCTTGAATTCTGCCTCGAATGCGGTGATTTCGTTCAACCATTTTCGGCCCCGGGCGAGAGTGACGCCAGGCTTCAGACAAGGCCATTAAAGCGCTCCAGGCGACCGCAGAATAACAAGATCAAAGGTCCGGTATTACTTACAGCTGGTGTCCTGGGAATTGCTTTACTGAGCTTATTTGCTCTGACGGTGTATGAGTGTTGCACCAGCTATGATGCCGCGCACAAAGATTTAGTCAGACTTGCGCAAAAATATTTGGCCAGCGGCGATGAAGAAAATGCAGTCAATGTGTTGGAGCGCAGTTTGCTGGAAGAAAAGCATCCTAAGCAAGAACAAAGACGCGTTTTACTAGATCAAGCACTTTATGCACTGGCTACAAAAATGGCCGGTCAAGGTAAATACAGAGATGCCGTCACCTGTTACACGCGCATTTCGCCTGCTTTCGATCGACACGATGAAGTAGAAAAACTTATTGCAGACTATTCTGATAAAGCTTTGCCTCAGTTTTTTGTTCAATCAGGTCCCGCTCCTGAGACTGTTGAAGTGGAATCGAATACGGCTGCAGCAGCCATTAAAGACAAGAGCCGCAGTATGACCCGACTGGAAAAAGCAGTGATGACAGCGGTGCCGTCGCCGGCAATTACCAGCACCAACAGCACCAGCAGCACCACTGCTAATACCGCCAAAGTCGCCGAAGCTGCCGAGAGAGAAGTCGACAAAACTATGGAAAAAGTAATTGAAAAAACAAATGCAAGCGTAGAAAAAAACAATCGCTCTGTTGTCGCAGTTAATGACCCGCAAGTCTCTTCTATGGCTCGTTACAATGAGCTTCTTGCCGACTATTTCGCTCAGAAAAATAGCAGCACTGCCGCAAAAGATCTGGAAACTCAAGCTGAGCCGCCTTCATATCAAGAGTGGGTCAAAACCGGTACGAAAGATTTTTAAGCATGAAAAAGCAGATCGCCAATTCATCCGCTCCAGTTGATTTAAATTTGCGCAGCCGGCTCTGGACCGGTAGCGGCGGACTAGCTGTACTTTCAGCTATGCTGCTGGCGCTTTGCTTAATCGCTCATGGTGCATCTGTCTGGAATGGTCTTTCGCTGGGAGACTATTTCCAAATTCAGCCTTTTTACGGCATTGAAGCCAAAAAATGGCCCGAGTTCTGGATGGAACTCTTTACGGAAGGCTTCCTTCACCCATTCGCCGCTCCGCTGACAAAAGTTTCTCTAGCTATAGACTATCAATCGGCCGGTGGCCAGGCTGCTGTTTATCATGCTGTCAATGTGCTGTTACATGTTGGCTGTGTAATCAGTGCTTTTCTTTTGCTGGCCCGCTTAAGCAGTCATTTTTTAAATTCTCGAAAAGTCCAAGACGATTCTAAGTACTCGCTTTTAATTCCGTTTATTACCACAGCAATTTTTGCCGTTCATCCACTAACCAGTGACGCCGTGGCCAACATCGGCGGCCGCTCGGCACTTTTGACTTTTTTCTGGTATGTCGTGGCATTGCATACATTCTTAACCGGTTTTACCGCCACATCTGTGGGCCTGGGCTTACTTGGTTATTTGTTTGCTTATCTGTTTATTGTGCTTTCGATATTCTCAGGCTGCCAGGCCATCACACTGCCTTTTACGATGATCTTTATTGGTTTATTGATTAAGCCCAGCGATTCATTGTGGAAAGATTGGATTTACGAGCGTGCCTGGGAATTTGGTGCACTGGCAGTGGTGTCGATCGGTTTACCTTTCCTCTTTTTACTTAAAAGTGTTATGCCTGTTGGCACCGGTCTTGGTTTGCCTGAACTACCGCGCGACAGTTATTTTGCTACTCAATTTAAGGTCTTGCTTGTCTACTATTTGCGCATTTTTGTGGTGCCAATTGCTCTGACAATTGCCCCTGTATATGCCATTGCCACTGGTTTCGGCGATCCGCTGGCCATTGCCGGCATGCTTGTCGTGCTGAGCGCCCTAGCCTTGATGTACCAATTGAGACGACGACCTTTTGTGGTACTCGGTCTCTACTTATTTATCGCAGGTCTTTTGCCCCAGTCTCTTGTGGTGCAACCAGAGTATGCTTCGGCTGTGCGTTTCTATCTTTCTGGTTTCGGCTTGACACTGGCTGTTGCAGCACTGGTAGCACCACTTTTGCCAGTAGATTTAAGCAAGCTCAAATTAGAGTTGCCAGTCAAAGTGACCGCCGCCTTTGCACTGATTATTGTGCTTTTAGCATCATTATCCGTCTGGCGAGATCGCGCTTATTCGTCGAATAGTGCGCTTTTACGCGGAGCATTGCGGCTTGACCCGACTAATGCCAGATTGCGTGGGCTGCTTGCATTTCTCCTGAGCATCGACAAAGGTCCAAATATAGAACGCGGTGCTCTCGAAGCCGAGCGTGCTTTAGCAAAAGATAGTCAACTGCCCACTGCTCATCTAGCGATGGGTACCTATGATCGCTGGCAAAAGCACCATAAAGAAGCTATTAAAGATTTTGAAACCGCGCTCAAGCTCGCGACTGAGCAGAGACTTTCACCAGAAATTATTCTCACTGCTAAGTCTGGTCTGGCTCAAGCTTTTGCTGACGATAGCAGTAACACTCAGCCGATTAAAGATCCGCTAAGAGTCAAAGAACTGGCGAGAGACGCTCTTGCACTTTACCCTAGCGAACCTCGACTTTATTTAGCCATGGGCAAAGCTTTATTGGCCGAAAATCGACCTGAGTCTGCAGAATTAGCTTGCCGCCAATTTGACCAGGGGCGGCGGTTCGATCGCCTTGATATTGATTTTACTGAGCCTTATGTTCGTGCCGCTTTAAACACCGGTTATGCTTTTAGATTTGATATCGCCTATGGTGCCGCGCGTACTGCAGACCGCATTATTCAATCTGACGAGACTAATTTGCTTCTAGCTAGAGCCGCGCTCGAGACCGGTCGCATTCGCAAAGGCATCGACATGATGAAACTCTATTTTTCTCACGCACCTTTCCCCTCAGCTGAAGCTTATAAAGTCACTGCCGGTCTGGCCAAGCAGCTGGGAGACACTAAAGCGGCCGCTCAGTACATGGCTAAAGCACGAGAAGTCGACCCTGATGTAGACAAGCATGTCAGATTATTTATGACGGTGCCACCGAAGCCTCTCAAGGACGACGATCTTGACACTCCAGGGTCTGCGGGCAGGGCTCTGCCTGATCCAATGCGTATAAAGCAGTGAGCAATAAAACAGGGTAAACCCTGCTTGACTTCGCACTGCGAATCATCAGAATAGAGATATCCGTAGCAGGTCTTACCAGTGAATCTAAAAGCCCTGAAAGCTGAGGCCATAGCCTTGGTCGTCTATTATCGTCCGTACTTGCGACCCGCGCTCACTGTGGCTGCCTATCTATTGTTTATTGGTGCCTTTGTTTCGCTTCTTCAAGACATTGAATACTATGAAGACGAAAATGCTGACAAGCATTTTGAGAGTGAAAATCAGGCTTTGTTTTACGGTACAAAAATCAAGCCCGAACAAATTCGTCAGGGTCATATTTTTGATTGTCGCTTTCTGGCCACGGTGGCTGCGTTCACTACTACTGATGCCGGGCAATCGGCTCTCCACAATTTCATTAAAGAGAAAAGCACTACTGAAGGTTACAGCGTTTACTTTCCGGGCCTTGGCAAGACAGTAGAAATCGGAAAGCTGACCGCACGCGAAATTGCACTTTATGCTCGCACGCGAACACGAACAACAGGTACAGGAAGTAATGCAGAACGTAATGCCGGGCTCTGGCTGCCGGTTCTAGAGAAAGCTTACGGTACTTATCGCAATCAGAATCTTGACCTGATTAGTAGCGTGCGCCGTTTTTGCCGACATACCCTTTTTGAAGGCCGCCCCACTTCTCAATCGGTGCTGCCGGGATTTGGTGCCGCATACGGTGCCTGCGATGACTATTGTGCTCTTGCCTTGACTGGAAGAGAGTTAAAAGAATTTCCGACTCATTCATTTGAGTGCGGTGAGTATGGCCTTGGCAAAGGCTACGCTACTTGGCGCCAATTGCGTAGCTGGGTTGATACCAGAGGAGTGCTCAGTGAATTCATCAATGCCCAAGATTTAGCGCTTAAAGCCTCTCAAGCAACCGGCGGTATCGCCATTGCCACCACTGAGTTGAATGGCAACTGTGCTGCTTATGGGCTAAAACCAGCTCACGCTTATGCTGTTCTAGCGTATGACGAAAAAAAGAAAATTTTGCGCCTAAAAGATCCCTATGGCCGCGGTGATTTGCGTGCGGCCAACGCAAGTACAGCTAGAGACGGTATAGATGATGGAATTTTTGAAATTAATCTGATTGATTTCAACTATCTATTTTCGCATTTGCGAGTCAGTCGGTAATTGTTTACCAGCTGGCTGTGTTTTCTTTCAGTTCACTAATTTCGTTAACAGGCTTCTGACAGGTAAAATTCTGACAAATATAAACAGTAGTTTTGTCATCTATTGCCGGCCGGTCTTGCGTTAGAGTGAGCGCGGGCGCTTTGTTTGTCTCGCCATTCTGGCTCACTGCCACCACTTTATTGGGGAAATATTTGCCGTGCAAAACGAACAATAAATCTTTGTTGCCCGCAGCAGGAATAATGACGGCAATTTCCGGACCGTCAAATAAATACATGTCCATGGCGTTGAGCAAATTAGCAAACTGGTCGGGCATGCGGCTCAAATGCGGGCCATATAAGCCAAAAATTTCTTCCACGAGCTCAATATATTTTTTGTTGCCGGTCAATTTGTTTAATTTCAAAAGTACATTAGTCGCCACTGAAGTACCTGAGGGCACAGAACCATCGTAGTGACTGCGCGGTTTAACTACCAGTTCTTCATGGTCTTGAGCGGTGAAGAAAAATCCGCCTTCTTGGTCATCTGTGAAATTCTCGACCATGGAATGGCACAGCTCGTCGGCAGCTAAAAGCCATATGGCATTGTCGTCGACGCTGGCGATATTAATTAGCGCTTCAATAAAATAGGCGTAGTCATCGAGACAGCCCTGCAACTTGACGATACCTTCTATATTTTTGCCGGCACCTTTTGTATTTACCGGTTGGCCCCAGACTCTCATTAGACGATTTCCCACTTTCATTTTAGAGAGTAAGAAATTGGCTGCTTTAATGGCACGGTCGAGATAATCTTGTTTGCCGGTAGCTTTATAACCTTCTATATAAGCGGTGATCATCAAACTATTCCAGCTGGTTAAAACTTTCTCGTCACGGGACGGACGGATGCGCTTGGCCCGGGCGGCCATCAGCTTAACTGCGCACGCGTCAATTTTTGTCCACAGTTCATCTAATGGTGTGGTCAAATGTCTGGAGAGTTCTTCAGGCGATTTGCTCAAGTGCAAAATTGACGTGCCGTGTTCAAAGTTGCCTCTTTCACTAATACCAAAAACTTCGTTGAACCAGTCGGCGTCTTCCCCTAAAACCTGACTAATTTCGCCTGGTCTAAAGACATAAAACTTGCCTTCTTCACCTTCTGAATCAGCATCTAGACTCGAATAAAATGCACCGTCTTCGGTGGTAAGCTCGCGGCTGACAAAGTTTAAAATGCCTTCTGCCACTCTAAGCCAGTAGGCGCGCCCGGTGAGCAAATAACCGTCAATATAGGTTTTTGCTAAAAGTGCATTGTCATAAAGCATTTTTTCAAAGTGCGGCACCAACCACTGCCGGTCTACAGAATAGCGAGCAAAACCACCGCCGATTTGATCATGGATGCCGCCGTAAGCCATTTTGTCGAGGGTGGTCTCCACTAGCTCCAGGCACTCTTCTTTACGACTGGCCGATGCCGGTGATGAGTTGGCACAAGCACGCATAGCTAGCTCTAAACTCATAGTATGGGGGAATTTAGGCGCACCGCCAAAGCCACCATAGGTGCCGTCAAAATTGCGCAATAATTTTTCTAAGGCAATGTCTATGGTTTCACGTTTCACCACTGCTGCAAGCGATACTGGCGCTTGAGCGTCGTCGGCTTTTATTTTTTCCATCATTTTTAGATGGTTGGAAAGCTCCGACGCGCTTTCTTGAATTTGATCGCGATTGTTTTGCCAGGCAGAAGCTACATTTTTCAATACTTTCTTGAAGCCGGGCAGGCCATGGCGATCGTCTACAGGAAAATAGGTGCCACCAAAAAACGGTTTGCTCTGCGGTGTGAGAAAAACGGTCATGGGCCAGCCACCGTGGCCGGTCATCAGTTGAATGGCTTTCATATAAATTTCGTCAAGATCAGTACGTTCTTCTCTGTCGACTTTGATATTGACATATAGCTTGTTCATTAAATCGGCAGTTTCTTGGTCTTCAAAAGATTCATGTGCCATGACATGGCACCAGTGACAGGCGGCATAACCAATTGATAGAAGAATAGGCTTATCTTCGGTCTTTGCCAGTGTGAGCGCTTCCTCACCCCACGGGTACCAGTCAACCGGATTATGACAATGTTGCTGCAGATAGGTGCTGGTTTCTTGTGCCAGGCGATTTGGTTTTGTTTCAGAGTTGTGGGTGACCGCACTCGATTTCTTTTTTTCCTTAGTCAACACATGCTCCTTCTTTATTGCGTTCTTTGCAAATGCGGTCGTAAGCCGCTTCTGTTGCTTCAGCAGTTTTTTCCCAGGTTATTTTCTGGGCTGAAATTGTTGCTTCAGCAGACAATTTTTTGAAAAATTCGCTACTGTCCATAAGTTTTTGCATCAAAGTCGCCAGTTCGCCGGCGTTTAAATGGTCTTGCAAAATTAAGGCATCCTGATTATCTTTTAGTACTTCGGCAACCCCGCACACTGCGCTGACAATGGGCACCAGCCCATATTGCATTGCCTGAATTGGCGCCATACCAAATGGTTCCATTTTTGACGGCAAAATTATGGCACTGGCCTGCTCGTAGACTGCGGCCATGTCTTTTTGATAACCAAGAA
>CASBPX010000088.1 GCA_949127735.1 Candidatus Obscuribacterales bacterium
ACTTCGGAGGGCCCACCTCCATCTCCTGCGCAGCATGGCGCTATGTTGGATTCAACTTCTACATCAAATCCTCCTTCGCGCCTTCAGGGCGCACGGTTGTAAAATTTCTTAGGCTTTTTTATTCAGACTATCTGAAGACAGGCGCAACAAAACTCATTCTTAAATTCAGTATTGAAAACCGTCTTTGCGCAAGTGAGTCATGGGCTCATCGGCACCATTAAGCAATTCGCCATCGGTGATTTCGCCAACTACAAGAATATGATCACCGGCCTCTGTTTGCGACTTGACCACCAGACTCATATAAGAAACGGCTTCGGCAAAAACCGGTCCGGAGCTAACTTCTTTCAAAGCCAGGCCATCAAATTTTTCGGCATTGTGTGGTTTGGCGAAAGCTTTGAAGATATCCATATTGCGCTTGCTCAGGACATTGACAGAAAATTTGCTGCCAACTGATAGAGCTTGAAGAATATCGCGTTTCTTATTAACTGATACCACAAGAGACGGTGGCTCAAAGCCGGCCTGAGTGATCCATGTGGCCATCATTCCGTCTTTAACACCATCTTCACCCTGTACGGTGATGATGTAGACACCACTGGCCAGGCGACCAATAGCTGGACCTACTCTCTCTTTCAATGGTGCTGCGGAATTCATAAGAACCTCGTGAGTTAAAGTTTGCGTCCAATTTTTGCCAGCGGCTGAACAGCCGGTAGTGTTGATGTGATGGTGCCTTTCAATTTAGTCGGTAGTTTACGCTTTGACTTGTAAGCGAAAAATTGCATGATCACTTCAGCCAGCTTAGCGGGATCGTGGTGAGTCGGGGCATCTTCGCTGACCAGCATCTTGCGGAATGGTGTCACGCCGAGTTCTTTCAAACGCTCGGCATCAAAGCGAACCGGTTTAGAACCTGAGGGCAGATCAGGCACCACTCGTCCATATTCATTGACGAGAACCCCTTGCATCAGTCGACTGGAAGCAATAATTGGAGTCTTCGAGTGGCTGAGAATGGCTTCCACATGGTCGCCCACTGAATAATCAGTAGTTTCACCTGGTTGAGTCATTACATTGCAGACATAGATTTTTTTTGCAAAAGATTGACGCACCGCATCAGCAATTCCAGGAACAATAAAATTAGGAATTACAGATGTGTACAAACTACCGGGACCAAGCACTATCAGTTCGGCCTCAAGAATTGCGGCCACAGCTTCAGCAGTGGCTACTGGCTCTGCCGGCTCGGTAAAAAGACGCTTAATGCGTTTGCCATCACCCTCAGCGGCAATATGTGATTCGCCGCGCACAATTGATCCATCTTCAAATTCAGCCATTAGATTGAGGCCGTCTAAAGTTGCCGGCAAAACCTGACCGCAACTGTTTAGCACGCGGCTGGCGGTGCGCACTGCAGCAATCATGTCACCGTCGGTGATGGCGTACACCGCTGTTAAAAACAAATTGCCAAAACTGTGACCTTCAAGGCCATCACCAGATTGAAAGCGATATTTAAACAGATCGGTGACCAGCTTATCTTCGTCTGCCAGAGCAGTAATACAGTTACGAATATCGCCTGGAGGCAGTACTCCCATCTCTTGCCGTAATCGCCCTGAACTACCACCGTCATCACCCACGGTGACAATGGCAGTGATATTGTAGGTGTGTTTTTTCAAGCCACGCAACAAATTAGAAAGACCTGTGCCACCGCCAATAACCACTACTTTAGGGCCGCGGCCAAACTTGCGGGCGCGATAAAGCATGTCGGGAATAGATTCGCGCTCAGGCAAATATGTGCCCAACACCTGCTGCATGGCTCGCACAATCAGCACAGCCATAGCTAAAAAACCAACAGCGATAAAAAGAATGCCATTCAACTGAATTGGTATAGCTTCTTTTACGTCTTGAATAACTTCTCTAACACCGTTGATGCCGCGAGAACCATATTTGAGCATACGGTCAAGAGGGTGAATGTTATTACAGAGCAAGACGCCATAGACTATAAAGAACAGGGCAATAATGACGCCGCCGAGATAACGTTTTAATCCCGGCAACATCCAGCTGCGGAAAAGGTAATCTAGTGATTTCTTCGGCTTCTTCAAGCAATCAGACCCCTTCTTGGAGGGCTAATTTCTCTTGATCCGGCGCCGCATGCTGATTTTGATCTAGACCTCTATCAAGCTCGCGATGCAACAGTGATACCCGATAAAGGGGATAGCTCGATTGCAGCTTCTGGGCAAGTTCTTCGGCTACTGCCACAGAGCGGTGTTGACCTCCGGTGCAGCCAAGAGCAATAGTAAAATTATCAGTTTTGGCTTCAAACATTGCCGGCATCACCTGTGATACCAGAGTAAAAAGATGGCCCATAAATTCTTGAGCAGAACTCTGCTCCATCACATATTTTTGCACGGGAGCGTCACGCCCCGTGAGAGGCCTCAGCTCATCAACCCAGAACGGATTTTTCAGAAAACGCACATCCAGAACAACGTTCGCCTGGGGCGGATTGCCATTTTTAAAACCAAATGAAACTACACTAACTCGATTGTCCGGCATTTTATTGTGATTACTGCTCATTTTCTCAAGTCGGTATTTTTTAGAATGCAACTGGCTCCGTAGCTGGTTGCGGTACTGAGGTGGTTTTTTCTTTTTCTTGTTTTTCTGCTTGCTCTTCTTTCCACTCGGCTTCCAGCTCTTCTACATTGCCTTCAAGGAAACCGTGTTTGGTCATCTCCAGATCGGCCTTAATTGTAGAAACTGCCTTGTCGATGAAAAGCTCGCCGTCCAGGTGATCAATTTCATGTTGAATTGCACGTGAAAGCAAATTGCCGTCAGCGGTAAGCTTAAGCGTTTGACCTTTCAAATTTTGAAATTTGACTACTACTTTTGAGGCTCGTTTGACTTCAAAAAAAACATCGGGGAAACTAAGACAGCCTTCTTGACCAGTCATTTCACCATTGCGCTCGATAATTTCAGGGTTGATAAATACAATCGGCCGCGGGGTTTCATCTTCGCCGCTGACATCAATTACCATCAAACGTTTAGAGACGCCGACTTGAGGAGCAGCTAAACCTACACCGTCGTTCTCATACATGGTATCGAGCATATCTTGCGCAAGTTTTCTCACCGAAGAGTCAAAAATGCTAATTTTCTTGGCTTTAGCCTTTAAAACCGAATCAGGGTAGTATCTAACTTTGAGTAATGACATGATTGCCGCCTCTTTCAAAAACCGGCCTCCGTGCCGTGTTTCTAATATGTATCCTTCAACTTCGCCTAACCTGTTAATATAGAGAAATTTTTAAGCTCTAAAGTTTCTCACACCCCATTCCACGGGGTTCTTAGCCGATATTATCACACCAAAGCCAAGATTTTATAGACTATTTTGATGCCTCTATCTCTACTCTACACATATCTTCCTAAAATCGCTGCCCAAAGCAGAGTGGGAATGCCTGCATTACTCACACTGGCATTGGTTTCCAGTGCCCTGCCGGTAGCCGGGCAAGATTGGGGTTACGACACTCCACCTAAAGCTGGAACTTCCGTGCCCTCAGCGACAAGTAAAGCACCGACAAGTAAAGCATTGCCGGCCCCCGCCGCAAAAGTGATGCAACCAGCAGTTATGCAACCTGAAGTGATGCAAGCAGCAGCCCCTGCCCGAGAACAGGTCGATGATAAACG
>CASBPX010000089.1 GCA_949127735.1 Candidatus Obscuribacterales bacterium
ATTCTTTTTTGAGCCACAGCTACGATAACTTATAATATAAACCTTCGTGAATCAAGCGAGAAACCTCGCCCTCTTAGCAACCAGTGAAAATCTTATTTTGGTTATGCAGTCAAGGTGGGTACAGACTCTACTGAAGGCATTCATAAGTGCTTTCCCACAATTGCGTTTAATTTGCAGGAGACGGCTGGAATGATTGAGGTCAGTGACAAAAACCAATTGGGCAATCTGGTGATGGAACTGGGTTTGCTTGACAGCAAAGATTTGAGCCAGGCAGTATCGATCGCTCAAGAAACCAGCTTGCCGTTAGGGCGTGTATTGGTTCTGTCGAGCATGCTGACCGAAGCGGTTCTGCAAGCAACGTTGCGCTGCCAGAGCCTGCTCAAACAAAGCCTCGTCGACGTCAAACTAGCCCAAAAAGCGATGGAGCTGGTCAAGCAAGATCAGCTCACTATCGATGAAGCTCTGTTCAAACTTGGCTGGGATCCGGAATCAACCAAAGACACCACACCTCTGGGCGAGCTGCTTATTGATGCCGGTTATGTATCGCGCGACCAGCTCGAACAGGCGCTGGAGAAAAACCGCACTTCCGGATTACCATTTGGCCGTTTGCTTGTCTTCAGCGGCGCTGTTACCGAGGGTCTGCTTACCGGTGCGCTGAATGCCCAGATTCTCATCCGCGACGGCAAATTAAGCAAACCACAAGCGGTGGAGGCGCTGAAGGAGGCGCGATTGCGGCAAGTTTCGGTAGAAGTGCCGCTCAAAGAAAAAGGTTTTTACGATCTGCCCAGCCGGCATTGCCCGCGCATTGGTGAGCTGTTGCTTTTCTGCGGAGTAATTTCGCAATCAGATCTAGTTGGCGCCCTGGAGCTGGGTTTGATCAACAAAGAGCCGGTGGGCCAGGTATTGATGCAGGAAAAACTGGTCAATCGAAAGCTCTTGCAAGCAGCGCTGCTGGTGCAGGGCATGATGGCGGATCAAGAAATAAATATCACCGATGCGCGCATAGTAATTTCTGCAGTCAAAGATGGCGTGCCTGTAGAACAGGCTCTGGAAGAGGCTTTACAACAGACCGAAGCCGAAAAAGATGAAGCAGCAGACTCGAGATCAGAATATGTATCGCTCTTTGATTTTCTTAAAACACTGGGCACCATCAGTGACAATCAAGTGAACGATGCATTTCAAATTGCCAAACATAACTCGGCTGTGCTGACACAAGTATTGCTCATCGCCGGCAGTCTAGACGGTAAGACCCTGGAGCGCGCAGAGCATTGCCGTAAGCTCGTGCAAGAGAAAAAGCTCAGCGTAGAACGCGCCAACGTTGCTTACGATTACGCCGACCGGGCCGATATCGATGTGACGCAAGCGCTAAAAGAATTGCACTGGTACAAACCAGGCGACGATGCCAATGAAAGCAAAATAGAAACACACGAAGAAGAGGAGAGCAAAGAAAGCGAGTCCGAGTGGGATTCTCAGGTGCGCAAAGCACATCAGTACATGCTCACCAATAAAACAGACAACGCCTTAGAGGTCTGGCTGGCGCTACTGCAAACAGCCGAAAAAACTCAGCCGGACAAAGTGATTGAATGCATAGATGAAATAGCCGGAATCTGCAGCATCACCCGCAATTTTGGCCTCGCCGAACAATACTATTTACGCTCTCTAAAACTCAAAGAGCGCGCCAAAGATCCCAAGAAAATCCTTTACGCACAGGGCCTCAGTAACCTTGGCAAAATTTGTTATTTCCAGCGTAAATTTGCTGAATGCGAAGACTACGCGCGACTTTTCATTGAAGTGATTGCAGACAATTTCGGACCAACTCACCCTGACGTTGCTTGCGGATGGCAAAATTTAGCCAGCATTTATTACGCCCAGAAAAAGTATCAACTAGCCAAGGGCGCTTATATTGCCGGCATTAAAATCTGCGAACAAGGGCTTGGTGACAGACATCCAACCAGCGTGCAGTTAACTCGCAATTACGCCTCTTTGTTGAAGAAAATGGACGAAATGGAACAAGCCGGACTTATAGATGCCAGCGCCACGGGCGAAATTACCGGCAGCTGGCGGACATTACCGAAAGAACACTACGAAATGCTTGGTAGTTTGTATAACGAAAAAGATTGAATGTCAGAACTGCGCCTGCATCAGATCAGATTGGATTGAATTGGGATTACTTGTCTTTTTTCTCAAATTGAAGCGACGCTGAGTTAATGCAATAGCGGTTTCCGCCTGGTTTTGGTCCATCGTTAAACAGATGCCCCAGATGAGCGCCACAGTGCTTGCAAACAACTTCTGTGCGCTTCATACCATAAGTGTTGTCTTCCTTAGAAGCTACGCTCTCTCCCGCAGTATGCGTAAAGCTTGGCCAGCCTGTGCCGGAATCAAATTTGTCTTTGGAATCAAAAAGCAATTCGTTGCAGTTGCTGCAGCGGTATTCGCCTTTATCATGATTGTTCCAGTACTTGCCGCTGAAGGCTGGCTCTGTAGCACTGCAACGAGTAACGTTATAAGTTTCGGGATCGAGTTTTTCTTTCCAGTACTTGTCGTCTTTCTTTGCTGTTTTGTCGCCGGCTTCTGGTTTTGACGAATCCATTTTTATTTCTGTGCCTTTTTTAGTTTCAGACTTAGTCATTTCCTCGCTTGTAATTATCTCAATAGGCGGCTTAGCGCAAGCTATCAACTGGGTGCTTGAAGCGATAAACAACACAGCCAGAGCCGAAATCCTTACTATCTTTTTTACATCCAACTTATACTTACTCATTACTGGCAGACCTGTCCGTGTTTGACAAAATAATTCTGGTGATATTCTTCGGCTTTATAAAATTTAGTGCTAGGAACTACCAGAGTGACTATGGGCTTGGGAAAACGCTTTGCTTTAGTCAACTCCGCAATGTAGGCAAGCGCTTCTTTTTTCTGATCTTCGCTGGCATAAAAAATCGCTGAGCGGTACTGATCACCGATATCTGGCCCTTGCTGATTTTTAGTGGTTGGATCGTGATGAGCGAACAAAACTTCCAACAACTTCCGGTATGTCGTCTTCGCCGGATCAAAGTCGATTTCTACGGCTTCTGCGTGGCCAGTGGTGTGAGAACAAACTTGCTCATAAGTCGGATTAGCCAGAGTGCCCCCAGTGTAACCAGCGGCAGTTTTGACCACTCCTGGAACTTTGCCGAAGATATGTTGAGTCTTCCAAAAACATCCGGAAGCGAAATAGGCTTTGTCGAGTTTGTGCGCCTGTGGGGGTGCGGCCACAGAACCCAGGCCGAAGACAAAGAGAGCCAATGGAATAGCAATAAAAGCGAACCAACCAAACTTTTTCACTCAGAACCTCTTAAATCTCACCAATATAGTCTATTGCTTTAAACCGCCATCGGCCCAAATTTATTCCACTCGGGAGAAAATTCCCACCTGTGGTCACAACCCCAAAAAACGCTAGGTGAGATAATGGCGGAATGACTCGCATGGACAGCATCTATAAATTTCTCGATAGTCCACCCTACTGGTTTACCTTCTTTTGGTGGACTTATCCTTATACTTTGTGTCCTCTTCAAATTTTTCTGTTGGCATGGTTATCCCTCGGCAACGGAGAGCTGGTTGCGTTCGCCGCCGGGCCCGTATTTTTAATTCCACCAACTCTCTTCTTTTTCGTCAGCCACTGGATGCGAACGCGGCTCATTTTCCTTCTGCCATGCTGGTTTCTGCTTTTCTGCACCATGTGTATTACTCAAGGCGCGCTCACGAGCTCGATAAGCAAATGTTTCAGCGTAGTGCATTCTCAGGTGGAAGTGTTAAAAGTGGACCCGTCGGCTCCAAAATAGTTGGGCCACCACGGAATTTTCTTCCGATATCGGAAAAAGAGCGGTCCAAATGACAGAGATTTTTACGCAAAAATCTCTGTCTTAATAGCTAGTCAAATTCAGACTAATTAATCGTTCACCGAAAGCACCAGCTGCGGTGCAGGAATATGGTGATCGGCGCGCATGGCAATGATGGCTGTACCAACCGAGAAGAACTCGATGATGTGGTCACTCCAGGCATAACTGCCTTCGTGAATATCAACACCAACAATGCCATCGGCCTTCAGATTGACGCCTTCATTTTGCATACGCTCCATGGCTAATTCGCGGGCATCATAGAGGGCCTGGGTGAAATTGACCATCTCAATATTTTGGCCCACAGTCTTGAAAAATTGACCAAACGACTGGTGCGCTACGTGATAAACACAATTGCCCATCACCATTCCCACCGGCCTGTAGCCTGCTTTCAGCAGTGTCCAGAAATCTTGACCAGACAGGTCTGATGTAAATGGCATATTGGTATTTGTACGCCAGTTAATTGAACGATCATTGGCAACAACAGCTGTTCCGATGGCGACAAATTCTGCCAGACTTTCGCCCCAACCCAGGTGTTTTACTTTCAGGCGCACGGCCACGACGCCGTCAGCTCCCAACTCATCAGCTTCTTCTTCCATGCGGGTCATGGCCAGTTCGCGAGCGTGATACATCGCTTGGGTCAAAACTTGCATTTCTTCGTTTTTAGTCCAGCGAGCTTGCTGAAAACCAATGTGATAAATGGACGAGCCTACTACCATGCCAACCGGCTCAAAGCCTGCTTCTTTAACAAGGAGAAATTCATTGACTGAAAGATCAGAAGTAAAAAGTGTACGCTTGCCGTCTTTACCGCGCATCTGCGCCAGACGCTCGTGGGCATGCTCTGGCAAGTCACCGTGACCCTCAGCCGGGTTGTGTTGTGGATTATTAGGATCCGGCATTACATTCTCCTTCGTGGTATTCTCAAAAACGTTTTATTCAAGCGCATCGTCGTCGTCAAAACCGCCTTGGGCCATCTCTCCGATGGGGTCGTCAAACTCTAGACTGCGCAAACTGTTGCGCGCTAAATCAATGACCATCATCGGCTTAGGATTAATGCGAGCCTTGCCGTCAGGGCGATTGGTGACAGCAGTACCCATGGCCATGAAACTAATGAGCATGTCCATATAACTGACGCGATTACGCTCAACATGAATTGGATGCATAGAGTATTCGACGTTCATGTCAACCGCACCATGTGATTCCAACTCGCTGATTTCAACAGTCAAGCGATTGACAGCCAACTCGCGCGCCGTGCTGAAGCCCTGGCTAAATTGCATTACTTCTTGATTTTGAATGCCGCCAAACCAGCTGCTCGTCGTATTGCGTGTCTGCCAGTCGGCTCTAATGTAATAAGTGCAATTGCCCATGACCACGCCGGTGGGCCAAAATCCAGACTCATAAAGCTGCCAGAATTCTTGACCACTGAGTGTGCTGGTAAAAGGAATCTTTTTGCCTTTAGAAAGCGCGTCATTGCCGGGAATGCGGATAGCAGTGCCCACTGCAGTAAATTCAGTGACGTCTGAACTCCAGGTAAAATCTTTGATTTTGATATGCACACCAATTATGCCGTCAGCGCCAAGCAGCTCGGCTTCTTTGCGCATGCGCATGATTGCCAGCTCTCGTGCATTTCGGTGCGCATTAGAAAGACTATCGAGTTCGCCGGTATTGGGCCAACCAAATCCATATGCATTGTTCATGCTATTCCAGCCCACACGCATAAACGAACTGCCCATCACCTGACTGACAGGTTCATAACCCGCTTCTCGAGCAAGCAAATATTCCTTGGCAGTAAAAGTGCTGGAGAAAAATTTGTGCTCAGCGTTGACTTGTTGTTCAATGCGATGGCGCGCTGCCGGTGGAATATCTCCCGCTTCAAGCGCCTTGACGCTGGCTTCTTGACTGAGTCGCTTGACGCGATCATCATCTTTCTCTTTGAAGATATCCCAGAATGGCATAAATTACCCGATTACAAATTTCTGCAGAGCTTGTTTGGTGCGACTATTTTTCTCAGCCATTTGCGCTAATGCCACGGCCAGATTTTCAACCCATTTCTCAACGGGCACCTCTTCAGTTTTTAGGACAACACCTCTAACAATTTTCATTTGCCTGGCGGTTATAGAGCCGCGTTTTTCACGCACCATCTGAAAACCCTGCTCCCCTAGGCTAACCTTAAGGTCTACCACTGGCTTTTTAGCCGAGAGCAACCAGCCGCCGCGAGTAATTTCCACTTCTTCAGGCAGGGCCGAAACCAGCTTGGCGGCCAGGAACTCGAGCAAATCGCCAGAATCGCTTTTGTCCATTTGCAGCGAACAGGCCAATACGTCCACCTGCAGCGCTTGTTCGTAGTCGTCAACCACTTGACAGAAACCTCGACTAACTTTGGCCCAACATTATATAGCTCTCAAGCGTGATAAACATACTCTTGACTGTCTCGCTAGAACTAATGATAAGATGCACTGATGCCCAAAGTGCTTGTTTTGCCGGACCATATAGCCAGTCAGATTGCCGCCGGTGAGGTGGTAGAACGGCCTGCATCAGTGGTTAAAGAACTGGTTGAAAATTCAGTCGATGCCGGCGCCACCGAAATCGAAATTGCCATTTCTCATGATTGCCGCGACATTCGCATCGCTGACAACGGCTACGGCATGGAACCAGAAGACGCTGTTTTAGCTTTTCAGCGCCACGCCACATCGAAGCTACGCACGGCTGAAGATCTGTGGAGTTTGAACACGCTTGGTTTCCGTGGCGAAGCAATTCCATCAATAGCATCGATCTCGAAATTCATTTGCTATACACGCACTCACGATGCCGCTGTAGGTACACGGGTAGAAACGGCAGACGGCCAACTCAAGGCAGTCGAAGTCGGTTGCGCCCCCGGCACAGTGATGGAAATTCAGGACCTTTTTTACAATACTCCCGCTCGCTTAAAGTTCATGAAAAAAGCGGCCACCGAATTTGGCCACATTGAAGAAACAGTACAGAGCCTGGCAATCAGCTATCCACAAGTTGCGTTCACTCTACTGAACAACGGCGACGTGGCACTGCGTACCTCCGGTCAAAATGACCTGGCGCGCACAATTGTCGAAGCCAAATTTTTCACCGGCAAAGAACGACTGGTCGAAGTTGTACACGGCACAGATATTAGCACCGGTGGTGGTGCGGAAAAGATTTTGCAAATCAAGGGATATCTGGCAAAACCCACTCATTTTAGAGGCGATCGCAAGGGTATTCTCACAATCGTCAACGGTCGCGCGGTGCGATGCCCATTGACTTTAAAAGCACTCGATTATGCGTTTAGTGATCTCATTCCACGGGGCCGTTATCCGCTAGCTGTGGTGGTTCTGGAAATCGATCCAGGTCAGGTTGACGTCAATATCCATCCAACCAAAAAAGAGTTGAAATACTCTCACGGTAACGAAATTTATCTCACCATTCAAAGAGCCCTTGGTCGCGCCCTGCGCGAAGAATCAATGGCAGCGGCGCAGGCAGCCAGAGCTGAACACGCGAGACTGATTGCCCAAGAGTCGCAAAACTCTAATCTATCGGCAGAAGCCTACAACGGTTCTTTCAATAGCGTTGCTTTTGTGCAAGAAACTGCCGGCCAGTCTACAGAGCAGATTAGTTTTCGCGATAGCTTGAATTATCAAACCAGCGCCAAAGAAGCGATACCACAGGCATACTCTGCGGCCAGCGGCGGTGGGCCCGAATCTCCACACTCTACTCCCATGCATGCGTCCGCTTACAACTACAATTATGACAGTGACGCACAGTCAACCGCCCAAAGGCAATATGCTCTGGAAAAAGAAATCGAAAAAGAACTTTTTGATTACTCAGCCGATCCTAAGACGCTTCCTGAGGCTGGCCAAATTTTCCTTCAGGCAACCGAAAATAGCCTGGAGACTGAATTCTATTCACTGCCGGCCGACTGGAAAATTGTGGGCTACCTACACAATACCTACATTTTTGTGGAAACAGCAACAGGTCTAGAAATTATCGAGCAACACATTGCTCACGAAAGAACGCTATATGAGCGGCTTTTAGCTAAACAGACAACAGCCGGCCGCATCAGTGATAATTCGCAAAAACTAATTGTTTCGGCTCCGCTGTCTCTCAGCCCCGAACAAATAGAAACTCTGCGCTTATCACAGAATGCCCTGGCTACTTTAGGCTTTGTCTTTGAATTTGATGCCGCCGGTAATGTCTCTGTGACAGAGATTCCACTAGAATTAGCTTCGGTCAACTATGCTCCAGTGATTCAAAAACTAATAGATGATCTTGCCACCGTAGATGCCACCAACTTGGAGCTGGAAGCGACTAAATCAATTGCTTGCCAGAGTGCGATTAAAAACGGCATGCCGCTTGGACAACGAGACATTCTCAAACTACTGAGCGATTGGCTTAAGACCGAACGCAACGACACCTGCCCTCACGGCCGCCCGGTGCGCCTGAAATTCTCTATGGACGATTTGTTCCAGATGTTCCACCCGGCCTGACCTGGTTATTAGCTAGGTTTATAACTACTTCGGCTGATCAACTGGTTCAGGCGCCGCTTCATGACCTCATTCATAGCCGGCTCACGCCGCAATTCCTGAGCGTAAAATTTCACCATGTTAGGTGTGAAGCCACCAAGTGCATTCAGGGCCTCAACTTGGGTCTCCGGATTACCACTGATAGCCTGCTCAATAAGCGGTTTAATTGCCCTAGGATCCTTAGCAGCGGCCAGTTCATGAATGCGCTGCACCTTATCTTTACCAGGGCGCTTTAGAGCCTTTATATTGTCCTCAAGTATCTGCTCTTTCTCCATCTGTGTCATCAATTTGTCTATCTGTTTTTCCAGCAGTGGCGGCATATCTTTGCGAGATATCTTGCCGAAAAATTCCAGCGCTTGCAGCCTGTCTGTGCCGCTAATCTGGCCAGTTCTAGTCAGATTCTGGAAGCGACTAATCACTTCCAGTCGCAGACCAGGCACGTACTCATAGTTGCGCAACAAAAATCCGGTTTGAGCACGGCTATCACCATCAGTCATGCGCATGATTTCGTCAAAGACCATTTTGCGGCCGTCCGGATCAGCCTGCAGACGCAATTCCACGAGCTTTTGCATGCGATTGATGTGCGACGGTTTGTCATACATTTCAATAAACTGCTGATACTCAATAAAGCCATTTGAGTAACGTGGCCAATTTTCTGCAATCAACGGTCTCAAAATCGGGTTGTCCAATGCCTCACGCATGGCAAAACGCATGCGGGAAGCATTATTGTCGGCGCTCAGTTTTACCATGGCGTCAAGGGCAGTAGAAGCCACCGTCTGAACAGTCTCAACCTTAGCTCTGGGGTTTTGGGAGATCGGATTGAAGACTGCGGTGAAGTCAGACCAATCAGGCCTGGCTCGATTAGTGGGATCCATGGCCGCTTTTCGCAATACACCAATAGCGGTGGCATCACCATAGAGCCCAAGCAACTTGGCAGCTGCTGACTTTTGCTCGACTGAGCCACTCAAAAGGTGTTTGGTAAGAGCGCCTATAGCCAGTGGTCTTGACACTTTATCAACATACTGAATGCGCTCAAAGAGTGCTCGATCTTGCTCGGTCTGATTGGTTCTTTGACGCATAGTCATAGTTTTCTCAAGAGCAGTGCTGAGCACCAGAGCCCGCACTGGAGCTTCTTGAGCGAAGACATAAAGGCCATCAGGATCTGAGCTCATGAAGTGTTCACCTTTAGCAACAGCCCAATTTTCATCGGCCATCCGCGAGGCATGTTCGGAGGCGAAATAGATACTTTCTTTGATTACATCGGGGTGATTGGGATCGACTTTACGAGCGAGCCTCGTGGCTTTATGATCGAAATTAGGCGCCACTTTGTCCACAACAGACGCCAGATCAAAAAGTTTACCCAATTCTGGTGACGCCCACTTGGTCAAATGTGCCCACTCGTGATTAGTAATCTCGTGCAAATTAGCGCCACGATTGGGTTGATAGTGAGTGATTACACCATCTTGTGTGACGTCCGCTGCTGCTCTAAATTTTGGGTCGTTGTATTTAACTTGATAGTACGCATCTTCCACATCGCGCTTGTCTGTCATCAGCACTTCTTTGACCAGACGAGGATTAGGCAATCCTTGCAAAATTGGCACCAGATCTTCTGGTAGTGCCCTGTTGTAAAGTGGATGATCAATCGCTGCTTGACCTGATTGAATTATGGGGATGGTTTCTTTAATTTCCGTTGCAGTCAAATATGGTTCAAGCACAGTAGCGTCGCCAGCTTTCAGCTTTGCAGCAATGGCCACCTTGACTGCCATCGGCACTTTGTCGTAAGGGCTGGGTTGTTCGTTTATACGACGCAAAGAACGCATCACATCTAGCTGTTGAGCATATTCATGCGGAACCACAATTTTCATGGCCAAACCTTGAACTGCGTAAATGTTGACCTTACGCAATTCTGTGACGGTCATTTGCTCGAAATAGGCATCGCGATCGTATTCGCCGCCTTTCTTTTTCATATCGGCAAGCTTAGCCACAAACTGTTCATGAGTGACAGGCGTATCATCTTTCAAGCGAGTAAAAGTACGATCCTCGGTTTTAACTAAAGTGACCTGGTGCTCGAACTCACGCAAGGTCACATGCACAGGTGGCTTGAAAGCCATGGCCTCAAAATTGGCAAGCGGAGTTTCAGCAAGATGCTGAAACGCTTTACTGTCCTCGCTTTTGTCTGACGATTTATTTGGTTTCGTCCGGGAGTCTGAGCCTTTATTTTGGCTAAGACCTTCGCCAATTTCGCTCTTCTGGGTTAACGGAGCAGAGACGCGACTGATTCTCGGCTCAAAGGCACCAGTGGCGCCACCAGTGAGAAATCCAATCATTCCACCTTTGAGCGTGGCGGCGAGAACATCTGAGGCCGAGCTGGAGTGCCGTATCGATTCCACCCCACCAAAAACCGCACCTCCGGCAAAGCCTGACGACCCAGCGGTGAGTGTATTGCGAACAGTGTGAGCAATGAGGCTCGATTCGGCACTAGCGCTCAAACTAGACGAAACCACTTTGCCCACCCTGGAGCCGAAAGCCCCTGCAGGCATGCCGATTAAACCGCCTGTGGCGGTGCCAACGCCCAAATTCTCTAAGTACTTGCCGGTTGAAAAGTGGCCGTTTTTATCTAGGGCTGTGTCGAATTGAAAGCCTGACTTGACGGCGCCAAACGCAGCACCAGAAACTCCATGAACCGCTAACTCGGAGACCAACCCGCCACCCAGTGCTTTGCCGGCATATCTACCGACTACACCATCCGCGCTACCCAATTTGCCGGCTCTATTGAGCAATGCGCCTTCGGCAATATTCAAGGCAAAATCTTTAGACCATTCAACGGCGCTTTTATTGCCGCTCACGTCTGCCAGCAGCACGCCTCGGGCCAAGCCACCGACAACGGTTTTAAACTTGGGAATAGTGGCAAAGGTATCTGCAGCAATTTCGGCATATTCGTCAGACTTGTGGGCCCGATCTGCTTTTGCTTCGCGAGTATTTGCCGAACCGGCGACGAGATCCCAAACCGAATTGATAGCCGAACCAGCCAGGGTTTCGCCATGTGCTTGTTCGTGCGCCTGGTCTTGCGACAAATTAGCGTTAAGCTGACCAGTATCTTTGCTGCTGCTCTCAGATCTTTGCAGAGGCAAGACTATCACCCGTAGATACCAGGGTCTCACCTGAGCCCCCACGACTATGTACCCATGATATATACGCGCGAAACTGGTGCTGGACGCACTGCCTACAAACCGTTCAACCGCCCCTTGCAGGGCGGTTTCAGAGTTTTTGATCTTCTAACTCGATAAGGAGGCCAGGCCGAGCTGAACGGCATCTAGATTAACTAGAAATGCTGCTGGTTATTAGTGATAAGTACCATTATTACCGGCAACGTTGCTGGAAAGCGACATTGGTTGATCTAAAGCAAACTGAATTCTGGTGTTGCTAGGAATTTTCACGTCTTTGCCTTTTCTCCAGAGGTTGCTGCCAAGGCCGACAGCGCCACCAGTGGCGACACCAGCGATTGCACCGACACCAACTGCGCCACCAACAATTGGAGCGAAACAAATGCCAAGCAAAGTACCACCGGCTGTCCATGCAGCAGTTCTCAGCACGCCAGATTTCACACTAGAACTAGTGGTGCGACCCTTAAGATTGCCCTGTTTGTCTTGAGCAACTTTTGCGTTAGGCTGCTCAGCAGTGACCATAGCCGACAAAGGATAACGGATGCCATCAGGGGTAACAGCACTTGTCAAACGCAGACTCATGGCGCCGTTCTTGCCGCCCAGGCCGCTTTTATCTGCCGAAACAAGTTGACCTTCAAGAGTGGTGTTGCCTGGCAAGACCAGATCTGAACCCAAATAAAGTGGAGAATAAAGTTTGGCAGTAAAGAGGTCACCTGGTTTAGCGACACTGCTATCAATAGAACTGGTCAATGTGGCATCCAGATTGGTGCCAACAGGAACGTAAGTGACGCGACCCTGAAGGGCCTGACCGTTGAAGCTCTGAGCCATGGCAGGCATGCCGCCTGAAAGACCCATTATGCAAGGCAGTAGCGCACCAGCGACGATACTATTTAAAAGTGTTTTTTTCATAAGTCGCTCCTTCAGCGAAGCCTCCAAAATATTATCAGGGAAGAATAACACGATTAGACAAAATTCAATACGATTGAAGTTTATTTAGACACCAAAGCTGATGGCATAATCTTTGAATTGTAATATCAAGGGCGGTGCTTGTCTACATTTTATTTGCCTGAAATGTGCACCACTGCTGGTGATAACCTGGTGATAACCTGGTGATAAATATGAATGCTGCCCACGCCCGAGCGCATTGGCAATACCCGTGTTCACCGCTAATATTCAGCCCGCCACCCCCTTGGCTACCAAATCGCCGATCTCAGCGTCGCGCAGCTGCGCCAGATGCTACGGCTACCAAATTCAAAGATATGACGTGGAGCAAAGCTGGTTGTCAGCAGGAGTAAGCCCCATCTGTGCCTGCTTCGCTCGGCAGCACTAACGGTATCTAAAGCAGGCCGCTCGAGAAACTAGATAGTCTTAACTAAGATCTTGAAATCTCGCCGGCGCACCTGTTGTTACAGGCGAGAAAGATCACTAGTGTTGTAATGCACTTTATCTCCCTCTTCTCCTCCTGACAAAAATCTTCTTTCTAACAACAAATTCCGCCCTAATCACAGCTTCATCCTGTCCTTCGCAACAAAAGCGCGAAGCTCGTGAAACTCGATTTTGAACGGACCTTCAAGCCAAACAAAAGGGCTACGTCATGAACAATTTCGGAAAAAATATGATGGGAGGCTTGTTAATAGCTTTCTATCTGATGTGCTTTGCCTTCCCGGCCTCACTCGTTTACAACATGTTCCAAGAGCACCTGCCCATTGAACAATTCTTGTTCAATCAGGTGATCACTTTTTTCGTCATCTGGCTGATTGGTTATTTCGTTTCCGAACTCTATCGCGACCTGCTGGCTAACGCCAACAAACCGCGCGAAAGAGACGAGGATGAAAACGATAACCGCAAGCAGAACCTCGACAAGCCTGAAGACAAAGACGAGAGCAAGAAGTAAAAACTCGTCAAGCTCAAACGAAAAATAAAACAACTGTGCTGCGGTGGAAGATTGAATCTGTTTTGAAAAAAATAGAACAGTCTTTCACCGCCGCCTTTTGCATCTCAAAACTGAAACGTGCACGGTTAAGTTTACGAATCATTCCCTCGTCAAAAGAATAACTATTTAAATTTTTTGGCCGCGTATACTATACAAGATCGCAGTAGCAAGAGAGCCTAAAGCTAACATGTCTGGCTGCGCGCCTGTTATGATCAAACCGTAATTACTCACGGCATCAGCAGCCGTTCAGGCAACCATTGAAATGACTAGCACTACCCTACCGAATGTCGCAGACCTCGCCAATAAGTTTGAAGAGAAAATTCGCTCTTTGCGCCGCCACATTCATCAGCATCCGGAACTGAGTTTTCATGAATCGGGCACTGCCAAGCTCGTTGCCGAAACCATGCGTAAACTGGGTTACACAGTGCAAATCAAAGCGGGCGGCCTTGGCGTGATTGCCGAGATTGGCGACCCTGGTAAGGGTAAACGCATCGGTTTACGGGCCGATATGGATGCTCTGCCGATTGAAGAAGACAGCTCTGCATCGTACTGTTCGAAAGAAGATGGAGTGATGCACGCCTGCGGACACGATGTCCATACCGCTTGTGCCATGGGCGCCGCCATGATTCTGGCCGATTTGCACAAAGCCGGAAATTTACCTGGAGCCGTGCGATTTATTTTTCAGCCGGCAGAAGAAAGCACCAATGAAGACGGAAAAAGCGGCGCCACACTTATGATTGAAGGCGGGGCAATCGACAGTCTGGCTGGGGTTTTCGGCTTTCATGTCTTTCCTGATTTGCCCGTGGGCACTATTGGTTTACGCTCGGGATCTTTTTTAGCGGCATGCGACAAATTTGATATCACAATAAAGGGGAAAGGCTGTCATGGCGCTTTTCCGCAAGACGGTATTGATGCAATTGTTCTGGCATCGCAGGCGGTGCAAATGATTCAGACTATTATTTCGCGTCGCAAGTCGGCTCTAAGCCCTTGTGTGTTAACTCTTGGCGGAATTAAGAGCAGCACTTACAAATCAAATATTATCGCTGACGAAGTGAAATTAACGGGTACCGCACGCTACTTTGAACCTGAAGTATCTACGCAAATAAAAACTGAGCTGATCCGCGCTCTTTCAGTAGTTGAGACCATGGGCGGCAGCTTTGAACTCGATTATATTACTGAAAATCCACCGCTTGTAAACGACGAAGACTTAATCGGCATTGCTCGAGAAGCCGCACTCAAATTAGTTGACCGCAGCGCTATCATCGATCTGAACCAACAAATGGGTGCCGAAGATTTCAGCTTTTACTGCGAAGCAGTGCCGAGTTGCTTCATCATTCTTGGCTGCGAAATTGCTGGTGACAAAAGAGCGCTGCATACTCCGCGCTTTGACGTAGACGAAAAGTGCCTGGCACTGGGTGCCTCGCTGCTGGCCCAATCAGCGCTGGAGTTTCTCACTCAGTAAATAGTTTTCAATATGAACGAGCTGCGCCATTCTTGATTTGAATGACGCCACATTTGTTAGCCAGATAAAACCGTATCGAGCCTGAAAAGACTGTCATATCATACCCCGACACGGCTAGGGTCTGGCAGTCATCTATCTCTCTTCTCTAAAAACAAAAGCAGCCATTCTCTAATTTCTCAAAACAACAAGCACTAGAAACCTCATCGCTTTTCGAAAAAAGAGCGAGAGCTACGGGAGCACATCTATGAGCACGTCTATAAATACTAGAAAACATCTGGTCTACTCGCCGCTGTATCAGTCAGACCTGACTGTGCTCGGCTCTAATATCGAATTTGCTGCCGACCGTGGTGCCCGAGTTTTGAGCGAGTTGGCCAACGAAATCACGCCCGGAGCTGAAGTCAGATATCGCAAGCCGCAAATGCTCACCTTCAAGCAAATGCGACGCACTCACGACGAAACATATCTCGACAGCCTTAAACTTCCGTCCACCTGGGCTGCAGTTTTCGGCGTCAGCACTGTTCTACCGACTAACGGTCACACCAGCAAAATCTTGCGTAAATTGCTCAATGACTACCGCCTCAAATCTGGTGGCACATTGCTGGCTGCACGCATGGCTTTGCAAAACGGTCTGGCAGCCAATCTTGGCGCTGGTTATCATCACGCCCATCGCGACCGCGGTGATGGTTATTGCGTTCTTAACGACATTGCCATGACCGTGCACAATCTGCGCGCTGAAAAGCTGGCCGACAAAGTCATGGTTGTAGACCTTGATTTTCACCAGGGCAATGGCGTCAGCACAATTTTCGACGGCGACAGCAAAGTCTTTACTCTCGATTTTCATGCTCTGGAAGCGTGGCCCATGCACAAGCAGAAATGCTCTCTGGCTGTGGCAATACGCAAACACGAAGCGGGAATGTATAACGAGAAATTGAAGGCGGCCCTGGCTCAAGCACTAAAATCGTTTCAGCCTGACCTGGTGATTTTCGTGCATGGTGCCGACGCCTACGAACATGGTCTGCGCAATCGCGGTGAAGGATTCGCCCTTACTCTGGAACAGATGAAAGAGCGCGATCGTCTGGTTATCGATTGTTTTGCCGACCGCCATATTCCACTGGTACTTTGCTTTGCTGGCGGATACGGTAATCGCGCCTGGGAAGCTCACTATCAAGGTGTGCGCCATTTGCTGGCACGAGCGGCCGATTTCGGTAACTAAATTTCTTGTACGCGAGGGATCAGCACTGTGGTGTTTGATTCCTCGCGGCAAGAGTAATTTTTTCTTTTTCACTCTGACATGGAGTAGTATAAATTGAAAGACTAAAGGCCTACTTTTGCGCAAGGGAGGTGTGGTGCAAAAACTAGAACGTATACGTTTTGCGATAAAAACACACAGAACGTATACGTTCTAGTTTTGAGCTAGCCCTCCGATAGGATTTAATCTTAAACCGGCGACTCGCTAGCTTTCTCTTCTTTACCTGAGTCAAAATCTTTTTTAAAATGCCAGCGCAAATTAGATATGTCGGGCGACTTGCTCAAAACTTCATGCAACTGCAGCAGTGCGGCGGGCGGAATATTTTTGTCACGGGCCCCTACGAGACCAGCAAAAAATCCGGTGTTGCGTTCGATCCAGAGCACCCAGACGGCCGGGTCGTCGCCATCAGCCTCACGTAAAAGACAAACACAGCAATATTCTGCCTTGTCTAAAACAAAGTTGAAATACCAACCGAAGTCTTCCTGACCAGGAGCCGGATCGCAGTCAAGTCCTTCCATCTGCAGTTTGCCGATAATCCACTGGCAAAGATCGTCGCCAAAACAACCTGGGTTAATGAAATGTTCTTGTGTCTGGTCGACATTGAACTTTTCAGATTGGAAGGTGGCAACAGTGCGCGTACAAGGCATTTGATCCATTTGCCTATTATAGCGTTTGTACCGCGCGAAATTTACTTACAATCAGTTCCGCTGATTTCAATGTAAGCGCCGGTTTTATCTTGGTTCACTGTCATTTTGCACAAACCTGCTGGGTTTTTGTTCTCAGCGGCCTTAGACATACTATTCCACAAAGTTTTTTCTTCTGCGACGACCTTATCAAATAATGTTTTAGCTGCGTCCATAACTGGCCCGTCGCCGCTATTAACTTTGTCAGAATTTTGATCCATAAATTTGGCATAGTCACTGTCCATGACCAGATTGGTGGTACAGACATTAATCAAGCCTACCGCTTCTGAGCGGTGTCCGGCATTTAATTCTGTGGCGATATTATCAATCTGTTCTTTTGAGCAAATTTTATCGTTCATGCAAAATGTCACCGCATTGGGGATTTACAGAATAAAACAACACTCGTGACAAAGTCGTGACTATCTAGAAAATTGTTGTACTATATGCCAGCATAATAGAGGCAAAAAAAAGAACGACAAGGGAACCGAAACAAGCTGTGAGGCTTGAATCGGTTCTCCAGGTCGTTCTAAAAGATCAGCGCCTAGTGGCCTCTGACCTGACGAGCAATTTCTTCGATGTCGTACTTGGGAGTGCGATCCATGTACAGGAGGCCATTGGCTTCCTGATAGGTGTCGGTCAGCTGCGTGTAGCAGAAACCGGCCATGCCCCACATCTCACGTGCAGCTCGCAGAATGTCACCCACCTGTTGAGTGAACTCCGCGATGGTTGCAGCACGCTTGTAACCCCAAGCCTTCTCGTCTTTGGAGAAGCAGATGCCACCAAACTCGGTGAGCATGACAGGACGATCAGCGTGAGTGTAGCCTTCCAGCAACAGCTCACGACCACCAGGACGCTGCTTGGCGAACATGGTGCTCCGCTCGTTGGCATTGAGACCGTGGTTATAACGATCACGCAGCCGATTGGCGTCGCCATCGTAATCGTGCACGGCCAGAATATCACCCGCATTCATCTCCCAGCCATCGTTGCCGATGACAGGGCGCGAAGGGTCAAGGCTCTTGGTGAGGTGGTAGACCGCCTTCTGGCTGTCGCGCTGTGCGGCAACCACAGTCAGGTCAGGCAGACCCCAAGACTCGTTGTACGGCACCCAGGCAACGATACACGGGTGCGAGATGTCGCGCTCGATGGCTTAGGTCCAGGTGGAAAGCAGCCGCTGAGTGGCCTTAGCCGTGAAGGCGTAAGGGCTCGGCATCTCTTCCCAAACCATCAGACCAAGCTTGTCGGCCCAGTACAAGAAACGGGGATCTTCGATCTTCTGGTGCTTACGCACACCGTTGAAGCCGAGCTTTTTGGTGAGCTCGACATCGGCGCGCAAAGCGTCGTCGCCAGAAGAAGTCAGACCGGTCTCCTGCCAGTAGCCCTGATCGAGCACCAGCCGCAGGTGATAAGGCCGGCCATTGAGCAAGAAACGCTCACGGTCAACTGATACCGTCCGCAGTGCAGTGTAGCTGGTCACCTTGTCGAGCACCTTGTTGCCTGCGCTGAGCAGTGTGACTTCAACGTCGAACAGCTGAGGGTTTTCGGGAGTCCACAACATGGCGTCGCGCGCGTCGCCGATACCCGGATCCGGCAGTTGAATGCGGCGAGCAACCTGCCCGTCAACCACTCCGTAGACGTCATCGATGAGCAACTTGCTGTTGTGCGTGATGCGCACTTGCAGCCTGGTGCCGGCAGTGGCGCCGTTGAACGAAGCAACCAGACCGAGAGACCAGTCAGCCACATCGGAGCTCCAGCGCAGGTTGGCGATGGAAACAGCCGAAACCCTCTCCATCCAAACAGTCTGCCAG
>CASBPX010000090.1 GCA_949127735.1 Candidatus Obscuribacterales bacterium
CGGCGGTGATTACCATTTCTCTGCCATCAGAGCAGTCAACCGTCAATCGACCATCAGGTTCGCGATAATGGAAAGTGACAATCAATCGTGATGACAAAAGTGGGGCAGCCATCTCCGCATCACTTTGAATAGCCGTCCAGAGATCGACCATGACTTGATGCAATTCGTCGGTATCGGCAAAGACAGCCATCAATATGCCCCTTTCAAAAGTTGTAGAAGGTCATCGTCAGATGCCTCTTTCGGATTAAACATTATTGCAGGATCCGAGCTGGCCATATCCACAAGTTCTTTAAGATTGTCGGCAGTCAACTCAGGTATTCCCAATTCGCCCAGAGTACGGGGAAGTTTTAGTTCTTTGAGTAAGTTTTCAACTTTATCTACCAAAATCTGTGCCTGCTCTGCGTCCGAACCGCCATTCGTAAAATTGAGAAAACGCGCAATACGCGCATACTGCGTTGAGGTAGTAGCTAAATTGAAACGCATTCCGTGAGGAAGTAAAACACCGTTGGTCATACCATGATGGGTGCCATATTTGGCTCCAACCGAGTGGGCAAGAGCGTGAGTGATACCCACTCCAGAATTTGTAAAAGCCACTCCCGCCATGCAACTGGCCGCCAGAGTAGCACCGCGCGCTTCTAAATTAGTGCCGTCGACAGTTGCTTGCGGTAAAAATTCAAAAAGCAATCGCAATGCTTCCAGACAAATTGCATCTGTAAAAACAGAATTAGTGCCTGAGGCGACAAAACATTCAATGCCGTGAGTAACGGCATCAATGCCGGTGGCGGCAGTCAATTTAGCAGGGAGCGAAACGATTAAAAGTGGGTCAAGGACCGCTACATTAGGCGCGAGATACGGGCTGCCGAACATCAGCTTTTTGCCTTCGTCATGGTCTTTAACCATGGCCACAAATGACACTTCTGCGCCGGTACCAGCAGTGGTGGGCACAGCAATTAATGGCAAAAGCGGCCGATCAATTATGTTCAGCCCCTGATAATCCATAAGTTCGCCACCGAACGTTAGACAAATATTTACCACTTTGGCTGTGTCGATTACCGAGCCGCCGCCCACCGCTACCAGTGCATCGCACTGATTGGCACGTGCCAACTGACTGGCGCGATTGACGCAAGATATATCTGAATCTGGCGGTACATCATTAAAAATTAGAGGCGGGTTGCCTGTGGCGGCAACTATGCTTTCAATGATAGGAGCTAGCATCCCGCTCTTTTCGAGAAAGGCATCGGATACTAGAAGCACGCGAGAACCACCCAGCTCAAGGATAAAGTCTCCACAAGAGGTGGCCGACGCTTCACCGAAATACACCCTTGTTGGAGTGTGAAAGACAAATGGGTTCATGTTTGCGCTCTACTAAATACTGTCATTCACTCACATACAGGGCGGAAAATCAAACTTTAAACAAGGTTAATCAGCTTTTGCTTAGACTGACGTGAATTCTAAAAGTGCCACAATCTTCATCTTGACAGCTATTGCCGCCGTGGTGGTTTGTCATTTTGACGCAGAAGCCCTTAAATTGTCTGCCTTTTGCCGAGCCTGATTGAAAAATGCTTACAACCCTCTGACATCCCAGTTGTCAGAACCACCTTTAATAAGCTATAACCATCGCTTCGGGTATCTTAATCATTGGCTGGAAGTAATAAAGAGAATCGATTTTGCTGCGACAATAGGCGGGAACGCGTCTGCTAATTCGTGCGTCTCATGCAGTAGTAACAAGGTCAATAATATAAAGTGATGCTGCTCAAGAAACAGGTTTCTATGAATCAAGGCACTGATCGTCAAACACTAAAGATGGTGGCGGTAAGTTTATCGCTGCTGATGCTGTCAAACTTAGCTTTACCTGCGGTGGCTTCAGCTGGAAACAAAAGCAAACCTTCGGGCACACTGCTTCTGCCTCTCACTCCTAGAATCGACCAGAACGAAACGCCGCACAGCGCTCGAAGCGCGCAGCCTAAGCCTGCAGCTCAACTCAGCAAAGCTCCTTCAGTTCCGTCAGTTCCTTCTACTAATGCAGCTGCAGTCACTGTTGCTAAACCTGTCGTAGATGTTGTAGACGGCCAAACTGCTGCTGATACAGCTGATACCACTGAAAGTGAAAATTTAAGCACTGAATCTGGTGCGCCGGCCGGCTCTATAGAGGACACTGCCGGCAATGCCACGTTGCAAACAGAAGTTCCACAAATTGATAAAGACGCGCCCAGTAGAATCTCTGCTGAAGACGCTCGCAACGCGCCAACCTTAGAAGCAACTGCCACTGCAGATGACCTGGTTCTGAACGAGATGGACGCTGCCATCAGCGAGGACACAACCCTGAGTGGCACCATTCAGATTGTCGCTGACGACACTGAATATGATCAAGAGAAAAACACTTTCCTCGGCACAGGTAATGCGGTTGCCATCATTGGCGGGCAAAACTCTAAACTCGAAGCCGACATGATTCTCTACGATCAGAACACCAATATTGTTGATGCTCGTGGTCACGTGAAAATTTTGCGCAATGGACAGTTAACTCTGGGCAGCGCTTTTAAATTCAAAGTTGACTCAGACGAATACCTGATTACCAGACCCGATACTGAACTTAATGGCACTCAGGTCATCGCTCGCGGAGCTTATGGCAATAAGGGCGGCCTGATTTTTAGAAACGGCACCCTCGAAACTGCAAAACCGTTTCACATCGGCAAGAACATAATGTTCGGCCCTATAAGTGCAGTTACCGATATTGCCGACAAGTTAAGTCACCCAGATGCTTATCTTCCTGAAAAAGGAAGTTTCGTTTTTAAAGCTCGGAAAATGACTTACGAAAAATATAAAGAGAGCGGTAACCTCACTGTTCTTGGCGGCCGCATGGTCTTCAATAATTTCACCATTCCCATACCGAAGTTCGTTGCCACCACGGGTAAAGAGAACAACATCATGTTCCCGGTCACCCCAATGATTACCTCTAACATTCAAAGTGGTGGCTTAAATATCGGTCCGAGCTTTAACTCATCCATGGGAAAAACTGGCCGGTTCCACTGGGCACCTATGGTGCAAATAGGCGGCAGAGGCACAACCGGCAGCACTGAAGGAAGCGGCATCGGTCTATCAGGGCAAGTCGGTTACAGTAACCAAAAACTGAGCTCGAGCTTGGCTTATGGTTCGGTTTCAAACCTGCTGGTGGCTGACTTCAAAGCCAAACTTTCAACTAATGCAAAATTCCAGGCTGGTATTAATAGATGGATGGAAGATGGTTTGTATGGTTTCCGAAGAGCGCGCTTAATTGCAGAAGTGGTGCACAATCACCCTGTGGCAAAACAAATACCATTCCTGGCAAGTGTTAATTTCCGCAGTGCTGCTGGTTGGGCTCAAGACAATCCACAATTGATTAATACAAGCCCTGCTTTCGCTGCACTTTATGGTGGCACCACCACTAATACCGTTAAAACCAGTGCCTTTAGAATCTCCGAACAAGTGCAAATAGTTTCCCAACCAGTGTTTTCGGTGGGCAATGAGAACTATGGCGTAAAGGGATACTTCTTTGGCGGCCTTGCTGCCAGCGGCTACTCTACTGGTGACTCTCGTCTGATGGGGCAAATTGGCCCGAGTATATTGTGGAGAGCAAACCGCTTCAATCTCAATACAAACTATACTCAATCTGCCGTCAGAGGTAGTTCGCCTTTCCTCTTCGACCAGTTTTTGCAAGGGTCGAAGTCAGCTAACATTCAAGGCGACGTTAAAATCAACAAATGGCTCACGCTCGGTGGCGGTTACGGCTACAGCTTCGACAGCAAGTTGCCCTACCAAAAAAGCGTCACAGCAGCAATTGGACCACCTGACTTTAAGGTGCTCTTAACCCGCAACATGATTCAGGGCATTAATCGCTTCGGTTTCGATTTGTTATACGGACAGCCTATACCTTTCCAACGCCTGGTGCTAAAAGGTTCACCAGACCATGGTCAGATGGGCGGAATTTAGACGAAAGTGCAGAAAGACAGGATGACAGAAAAAACCATAACCTCAAGCTCTGTAGACAGTTTTGTCAAAACCAGAATGCCGGCTGTAGGCGTCGATTTAGGCGGCACAAAAATTCGAGCGGCAGCGGTACTTGACAGCAAGCTAGTTTCAGAGCCCATGCAAGTAGCTACTCCCAGCGGACCAGAAAATATCGTACAGGCAATAATCGACCTGATTGGCAATTTTCAAAAAGATTGTGTTTTGTCAGGCGTAGGTATTGCTACAGCTGGAATCGTCAATTGCGATACTGGTGAAATTGTTGGTTCTACCGGCAATTTACCAGGATGGGCAGGTACTCCGCTTAAACAGATGCTGGAAGCAAAAACCATGCTGCCTACTCTGGTTGATAACGACGCTAATGCAGCCGCTTATGGCGAGGCCAGCGCCAGAGAACTGATGAACACCAGTTGCATTTCTGTAGTAACTCTAGGCACCGGTATTGGTGGCGGACTAATCATCAACGGCAAACTTTTCCGCGGCGCGCACTGGGGCGGTGGAGAAATTGGCCACATCCGCATTTCCATGGGTAATAAAAGACTCTGCACCTGCGGTCTGTTCGACTGTTGGGAAGCATACGGCGCCGGCCGCGGTTTAGTTGCTACCGCCAGAGATATTTTAAGTGGTTTAAGCAGCAATCAAACGCCACTATGCGCTCTAGGTGAAAAACTCACCACGTACGCTATTGTCGATGCTGCCAGAAGCGGTGATATCGTCGCTCAAAGAGCCATGGACAGCTGGCACGAACACATTGCCGCTGGTTTAGTCAATCTAGCGCACATTCTTGACCCTGATGCTTTTATCATTACCGGCGGTATGGCTGAATGCGTCGACTTTAGTCTATTGCATGAGATGGTGACCGATCGCTGTTTGCCACGAGTCGGCGAAAATCTGATGATACACAAATCAAACCTTGGTGGTATGGCCGGTATCGTCGGAGCAGGGCAACTGGTGCTAGACAGTTTAGCCGAAAAACAACTGCCGACTTAGTAGCGATTTTCGATAGTGTAAGTGACCGTACTCGCGCCGTTGGCAGGCACTTTTATTGCAAATTCAAAAGTGTGCGCGTCTTTTTTAATATGCGGTTGACTTGACTCAGTAATTTTCCAATTTCCATATGAATGCTCAATAGCAGTCACTGTTACTTCGCTATCTTTATGGTTGCGAATTTCTATGGCAAAACTGGCGCGCTGAACTTTGTCTGAGACTTGCGTCTGATTTGTTTGTTTGCGTTCGGCCGCTATGTCAAAAGCATCGCCGAGATAAATGCGTATTTTCTCGTCTCGAGCAGTGTGATCGATTTGATCTTCACCGACAAACTGCAGGGCACCATCATTGTCTTTTTTATAAACTCTAACTTTGCCTTTCGGCATGGGCATACCGAGATTGTTTTCTTTGCTGTTTAGAACTTCCAATTTGACATTGACTTTCTGGTTCTGCTGACCACTTCCGTCGTAATTTGCCGAAACATTATTGCTGTCAAAAACAAAGAGTTTTTTCACCGGCACTTTGCTGGCATTGAATAAAGTCAATTGTTTGGTTTCATTGTCGAGCAAATCAGTGCGGTTTTGCAGTGAATACAAATGATACTCAGCAAAACTTTGTTCTTGAAACTGCGGGCTGGAGGCGTCCATGGCCATGCCGCCTCTAGCCATCATTTCAGGTTGCGGCTGGTCTGATGCAACTTTATGAACATCGCCGGCCATAAGTTTGAGAGCAGCATCTTTGTAAGTTGCACCAGATTTATTATCTAGTGTGACCCAACTGGTTAAATCGCAAGCACTATCGTCAGCGTTGGCCACCGCTACATAATCGCACTTCCAGTTTAAACCACGGCTTTGATAGCTGATTTCACTTTCTTCAATTCCACTTTTGTCGCTCTCAAGTTTCCACAATAAAGAAGGTTTAGATACCAGCCCAGCTGGTAGCTCGGCCAGTTCAAGCTCACCTTGCGGGCCTACCACCACACCCGATGGCGTCTGCACAACGATTGACTGGCTTTGCTGCTGTAGATTACCATTCGAGTCAGCCACAGTCACGAGAGGCGATGACAACAATGTGCCTGTAATCTCACGCACACCACCGCTGCCCATGAACTGACGAAATTTAACTTGTTTACCGACTGAGCGAGAAAGAATGGTGGCTTGATCCATCAAATCGTATTGATAGTTTTGTTCACGCACAGCCACAGAGTTTGGATTAGTAAGAGCGGCAAAACTTACCGATGTCGGATCAATTGCGGCGGCCACATCTTCAAAACGAAGAAAGTTAATACCTTTGGTCAGATTGATATCACGTACGTCTTTAATCAGACCGAAGTTTTGATTGTAAATCGTCAGTGCTATGCGTTTAGAAGCAGACACTACTGGAATGTCAGCTGCTGCCGGTTTTGGCACTGCCGGTGCATTACTCTCCACTTCGATTTTTTCGTCAGTCTTTTCTATTTTTACTTTTTGAACCTTTGGATTTTGATCTTCTTTAACTTTAGCCCTGGCATCAGTCGGGGTGGTTACTATGGTTGTGCAAGCAACTAGTGAAAGGGCCAAGAGTATTTGTGTGCCGTCTAGCACAGGCTTTAGTGACAAGAGAAACTCCTTAATAGTTGCGCACTTCAATGTCGTAGGTCACCTTGGTTTCGCCATCAGCTGGCACTTGTACAGCAAATTCAAATGTCTGGGCGTCTTTTTTTATATGAGGATGACTGGCCGCTGTGATTTTCCAATCGCCCTTGCAATATTCAATGCAATTGACAGTCACAGCGGTTGCTTTGTGATTACGTATAGAAATTTCATAAGTAAGTCTCTGCACTCGCTGGTTTGGTTGCTTTTGGTTTAGCTGGTTGCGCTCGCCAACAATGTCAAAGGCGTTACCCAAATAAATGCGTATTTTTTCGTCTTTAGGCGTATGGTCAATCAGATCTTCGCCCACAAATTGCATGGCGCCATCTTTATCTTTTTTGTAAACTCGCACCTTGCCTTTAGGCATGGGCATACCGAGGTTGTTGGCCTTGCTGTTAGCCATTTCCAGCTTGACGTTGATTTTACCCGAGCGTTTTCGAACACCGTACATGCTGTCATACGAGTTTCGGTCTATCGAATCAAAGATATATAACTTTTTCACCGGCACTTCACTGGCGTTAAACAATGTTAGTTGCTTGGTTTCATTGTTGTTTAAATCAATTTTCCCAGCCAGGGCATAGAGGTGATATTCGGCAAAAGATTGCTCAGTAAACTGAGGCGAAGCTTCAATACTTTTAGCCATCGACCTTGCATACTGCGGCGGTTGATTTTGCATCGTGTGCACGTCGCCGGCAATTAATTTCAGCGCCGCATTCTTATATGTGGCACCAGATTTATTATCAAGGGTAACCCAGCTGGTCAGGTCAGACAAAGTATCGTCGGCATTTACCACTGCCACATAATCGCATTTCCAGTTCAGACCCTGGGTCTGATAGCTGATCTCAGCTTTCTGTGGGCCAGCCTGGTCACTTTCCAATTTCCATAACAATGACGGTTTAGAAACAAGCCCGGCAGGCAAAGCAGCAAGCTCTACTTCACCGGCAGGACCCACCACAATTCCGGTAGCGGTCTTAAGGACAATGCCTTGAGTACGAGTAGATAAATTACCGTTGCTATCGGCAACTGTGACTACAGGCTGATTTAGAAGAGTGCCGCTGACTTCGTGCATAGCACCATTTGTGTACTGGCGAATTGTTATCTCTTTACCTACAGACTTAGAAAGAATGGTGCCTACATCCATTAAGTCATACTGATAATTTTGTTCGCGCACCACTACTGAGTTAGGAGCGGTAATTGAGCTAAAACTAACCGAAGTCGGATCGATGCCTGCCGCAACATCTTCAAAACGCAGATAATTGATGCCGCTAACCAGGTCGATATTGCGAGTATCTTTAACGACTCCAAAATTCTGGTTATACACGGTGAGCGATAGACCCTGCGAACCGCCGGCGGCAAAGGTTTCTCCGGCATTAACCGGTAGTTGCTGTCCAGCTATCGTCAGCGACAAGGCAATAGCTAAACCGATTTTGTGCATCGTTACCTCTATTGTGGACAAAGAAGTGCTTGCAGTTTCTTAGCTATTTCCACGTCAAGTTCATGGCCTGCTTTAATGCTGATAAAGCGAGCCTTGACCCGTAGAGGGTTGACTCCAGACAAAGCCAGGTCGCCAATCAGGTCTAGTAATTTGTGCCGTACCGGTTCGTCTGGTGAGCGCAGCGGCATGGTGAAATCGTCTTCGGTGATGCTGACCACATCATTAACCAGGCCAAGCATCTCGTGCTCTTTGAGCATGCCGAAGGTGCGCGCCTCGTACACTTCTTTAATATCTTGAGTCTGGTCCCAACTTTTCCACACCTGGCCGATTTTTGGATGCTTCCAATCCATCAAGTAGGTGACTGAAAAATTGTCTGCCGGCACCGCTAAAATTGAACGATCACCTTTATTGACCGACACTACCTCAGGCAAAGTAATGTCGCAAACAATTTGCTTACGCTCAATGCCGGCGCCGTCAAAAAGCTCAATCCAGAACTGCGCACTGCCATCGGCCAGCGGCATCTCAGGCCCATCGACCATGACATAAAGATCGTCAAGACCCCAGAGAGCGGCAGCGCATAAAAAATGTTCGACAATGCAAAGTCTGGTTTTGCCGCTGCCAACAACCACATTGCGCAAAGTGTTGACCACTGAGCTGGCCCTGGCAGGCACAGCAACAAGATCTTTTTGCTCACCAGTGGTGCAAAGAAAAGTGATACCACTTCCGAGTGGCGCTTGATAAAGCTCAACCAAAATATCTTGTTTCGAAGTCATGCCCCGACCGCTGTACGAAGCCAACTTAGGGCTTGCGGCTAACATATGATGAAGATTAATCGCCTGGTTCGAAATCGACATTTACTTACCCCCGAGAATTTGCTCCTCCAAAAGAGCAATTCGTCTTTTTAGATCTTTTACGTCATCGGTCACCCTAGGCAACCGTCGCAAGTTAGCGTACATGGCAAAGAATTCGCGCGCCGGCATGGCAGGTGTACCCGCATGAATATCTCCAGCATCAATATTTTTCATAGCGCCGGAGCCGCCTGACAATACGGCGTCATTGCCTAATTTGAGGTGGTCGCTCAAATTGGCGCCGCCGCCAAGCACAGCGCGGTCACCGATAGAACATGAGCCGCCAATAGAAGAACTGGCCACAACCAGACACTCTCTGCCTAAGCGATTATTGTGAGCAATCATCACCAGATTATCTATTTTGGTGCCCTGACCAATGACGGTAGCGCCCATGGTGGCACGGTCAATTGTGGCGTATGAGCCGACTTCAACATAATCTTCTAAAACGACATTGCCGATTTGAGGAATTTTCAAAAGCGGATTGGCATCATCAGAAAAATCTTTTGTACCGGCAATATTCTTTTCAAAATTGCTAGGCCTTTCGGTAACATAGCCAAAACCGTCAGCACCCATGCTGGCGCCCTGTTGCAAAATACAGTGAGAGCCTACCTTGCAGTAGTCGGCAATCAAGCAACTTGGATGCAAAATACAATCGGTGCCTATTTCAACGGCGCCACCAATAACGCAATGGGGCATGATAATAGTGCGATCGCCAATCTTGCTTTTCGGTCCAATGACAACATAGGCACCAATGCAGACGCCTTCACCGATAGTGGCAGAGCTATCAACCACCGCTGTAGGGTGTATGCCTTTCTCTGGATAAAACCGCTTCGGTGCCAGTGCTGCCAATACTTTTTGAATGGCTAGATTTGGTCTTTCAACCAAAATCATATTGCGCTCAGGATAATCGACCTCAGTACCAAAAGGTGCAACCACTGCTATTGCTTTGCACTGAGAAAGTTTTTTTACCAGTTTCTGTTCAAATACGAAAGCAAGATCTTCAGCTTTAGCGTTAAGGGGAGAAGGGGAAACCGTCTCTACCATTATTGATGAATCACCGTGCACACGGCCGCCGATCAGTCCGGCGATCTGACCCAAATTCATTGCTTGCGGCAGCCTCATCTCAGGTCTCCTTCGTTGTTGAATAGGGACAAAAAACAACTTTACCCGCGCAAAGCACGGGTAAAGTGATGATTATAAAATAGGACTCAAAGGCGAATCACTACAGTAGCCATTATTTGATGGCAGATTTAGAAGAAGCACTGGCTGAAACACCAAGGCGCTTTACAACACCATCAGTAATATCAACACCACCCATCAAAACAGCACCCTTCATCAATACGGTATCGAGCTTGCGGCTTGCAGCTTCGGCTTTGATAGCGCTATCAATGTCGTTTTCGAGTGAAGTTTCAAGACCTTGAGCCTTAGAGGTTGCTCTCTTGCACTCTTCATCAATTTTAGTTTGCAAACGCTTTTGCAAAGATTCCAATTCAGCTTGAGGCTTTTTGGCATTCTTCGCATCTTCGTATTGTCTGTTTGACTCTTCAAGCAACTTTTTCACTGAGTCTTCAGTTTTTTTGAGGTCTTCAGCGGCTGCTTGCGCTTTTGGGAAGCTGGTTATCACTTTGTCGCGATCGACTACACCGAGAGTGGCCGACTTAACAGCGGCGGTTCCCTGTGCAAGCGCGCCCGAGGCGATAACAACTGACAAAATTGCGCTGGCAATGACGGCGGAAGACTTTTGAACGTACTGCATTCATCTCTCCAAAGAATATATTCAGGTAACACTTAATCATGTAAATAGGCCCGAGCGCACAGTTTACAACATTAGGCCGGCTCAAACCAGCATAGCTGAACGGGTGTTATTAAAACTTCTCTCCAAAACCTACGGTCATACGCGGCGTACGCGCACCAAGGATGGAGCTGACGATAGGCAGGCCGTAATCGATGCGAACCATGCCAACCATGGGCATGTTGATACGCAGACCGAGGCCAATGGACGCACCGAAGCTAGAACGAGACAACAGGGTATTGGTCGTACCGTTGCCAATCACCTGACCGTAATCTAAGAAACCAACTGCTCGCACATTCTTTTTAATGGTGCTGGTGATTTTGTTGTCATCAGGCAAGAAAGCAAGCTTTGCTCGAAGTTCGGCCGTACCCATAAGCATGCCCGCCCCAGTACCGAGGTCGGAAAATGAACGATAACCGCGTACACCATTCCAGCCGCCCAATCTATATTGAGCAAATTGCGGCAAGCCGCCAAACGAACTGCCCGCTTGAGCATTCATTGCTAAAGTGACGTTTTTGCCCAGGGCCTTGAATTTGCTGGCGCTAATTCCGCCTTTAACAAAGCCGCCACCCAGACCAGCTGAAGGGCTGACAGAAGCTTTCAAGAAAGATCCTGATGTGGGATCCATGGCACTATCTCTGGTATCACGACTGAGCGACGGACTGACACTTAAATAGGTGCCACCCTTAAGTTGATCAGCCCTTGATTGTCCGGCAAGGAGAGCGGCACCTTCTTGAGTTGTGGCTAAACCATTTGCCAGAGCGCTGTTTTTCATGGACGTCAAAATATCTTGCGTAGCAGATACTCCGGCTACGTTTTTCAGTGCCGTATTTTCGCCGAGAATACCTAAATTAGCGTTCCATCCGTGAGCCAGCGGTTTAGAAAATGTGGTGCCCAGGCCTACTGTGCGTTGCATAGCCTGGTCGATAAACATGCTGCCCATATTGCGACCAGAAGCGTTTACAGCCATAGAAACGTCGGACCCTCTAAGGCTGGGTTCAACGAAATTAGCTTCTAAATTGTATGTACGACCAGTGGGTAAGAACGTACTGCCGCCATTATTGATGTTATTGCTAACACTATTGAAAGTGCCCGAACCCACCTGCGAACTGAATGAAAGTATCTGCCCGCGGCCTCTAAAGTTGCCGTCAGAAAAACTAAGCGAACCAAATGGTCCGGCCACCGAATCAACACCGCCACCAAGACCTACAGACCCGGTGCGTTTTTCATCTACTTCGACTTTCAGGGTGTACTTGTCTGGATTGGTAGTTGAAGGCACCAGCGAGCGCCGTATGTCTTGAAAATAGCCATTGGCATACAGCTTGCGCAGATCATTGGTTAACTGTCTTTCGTTGTAGACGGCTCCGGCTTTGGTTTTGATACCGTGCCTGATAATAAAATCTTGCGTTTTTTTATTGCCGACAATTTCGATATTGTCGATGGTGCCTTCATTGATAACGAGTTCGACTGAGCCGTCTGGATCGTCTTTGACGTCAGTCACCCGGGCCAACACAAAGCCTTTATCGTGGTAGCTTTGCTCGACTTTTTCAATTGCCGATGACAGCGCGTTTAAATTTTGCGGTTTGCCCAACTGGTCAGAAAAAAGTTTGGTTATCTCTTCTGTCGAAATAGCCTCATTGCCGCGAATTGAAAATTGCGTAATTGGAGCATTTTCAACCACACGAATTTTGAGCAAGACACCGCTGGAAGTCATCTCAGGATTGACAGCCAGGCTTTGTTCGTCAAAATATCCCAGGCCGTGAATGGCTTTTAAATCTTGCATGACCACGTCGCGGTCATATTTATCGCCTTTGCGAGTTTTGACGACTTTACTTATTTCTTCGGTAGAAACAAGTCGATTGCCTTCAATTTTGACGTCATCAACAAGATAATTGCTCGCTGCCGGTGCAGGAGAAGAAGACTGTTGATTGGGAAGTTTGAATGTAGGCTCTGCCATTGATTGAGCAAATGCAGGAGCAACACTGATTGACAGCGCGAGAGTCGCTGACACAAGCCTTGCCACCACAGACGATGCTTTTACATTTTTAGAACTTTGAAACTTCAACTAGATGCCTACTGGTTACTATTTGTGCCGCTTCGGCAGCCCTATTCTAACATGACGTCAATGCATGCCAAGGTGTTGCGTAAAGAGAGACTTCTGAGCAAATGCTAATCACTTGACAATGCTCGCTTTGAAATTGAATTTATATGGCGAACTTGTGAGGGTATCTCAAAGGTCACCTAGACCCAAAAAAACAACTTATAGGTTGTACGCGAGCACAACCTATAAGTTGTAAAAAAACCCTAGGTAGCAGATCAAGACTGCCTAAGAGAAGAGCAAGCCCAAACCCCATCCACAGTGAAATTAAGCTTCAAACCAGCCCACAGCCTGCGGATCTAGATTGATATTGATTTGCTTAACTTCGGTGTAAGCCTCAAGACCAAAAGTGCCAAGCTCACGACCCCAACCACTCTGCTTATAACCACCCCATGGGCATTCGGTATAAGTGTTGTGATAGGCGTTAACCCAGGTGATTCCAGCCCTGAATTGCTTGACTACACGGTGCGCGCGGGTAATGTCATTTGTAAAGACAGCACCAGCCAGGCCGAATGGTGAATCGTTAGCCAATTCAACGGCTTCTTCTTCAGTAGTGAATTTCTGAATCACCACCACTGGTCCAAATATTTCTTCTTGAACAATGCGCATGTCGGCTTTGACATCGCTGAAAATAGTTGGGTTAACGTAGTAGCCGCCGCCATACTTCTCGCCTTTAGCTTGATCGCCGCCGGTGACCAGTTTGGCCCCTTCTTTTTTACCAATTTCGATGTAGTCGAGCACACGCTTCATTTGTGTTTCGCTTACAAGTGGCCCCATTTCAGTTTCGTCTTCAAGGCCAGGTCCTACTCTAATTTTTTTGGCGCGCTCAGCCATTTTTTTAACGAACTGATCATAAATTGAAGCGTCAACGATCATGCGCGAGCCGGCCGAACAGACCTGCCCGGCGTTGCAGTAAATGGCAAACAGCGCATAGTCCACGGCGATGTCGAGATCAAAATCAGGGAACACCACCATTGGTGACTTGCCGCCAAGTTCGAGGGTCACTTTTTTCAAATTAGTTAGAGCAGCGGCAGCAATAATTTTTCCGGTTTTGACACTACCGGTAAAGGCAATTTTATCGTTGAGGGATTTAAAGGTAGAATTGAGTGGGGTTACCTTAAACCC
>CASBPX010000091.1 GCA_949127735.1 Candidatus Obscuribacterales bacterium
GTCTGGAATGCAACGACAAATTTGTAGAGCAAGTTGACGGTGGCAGCCGTGCCGATCTGGTTGCTAAGCCTCTTTTCGAATTTGCACCGGCCTTGACGCCTCAACTTTTTGAAGCAGTACTAAAGGGCGGCCAGTTTATCAAGCACACTGGTGACCCGCTAAGACTTTCAAAAAAAGGTACTGGCGAAAATAACTATTGGGACTGGCTTGCATGGCCAGTTAAAGACAATGACGGCAATATGACGGGCCTTGTGGCTATGTTTACCAATACTACCGCCAGCGTTTTGCTGCAACAGCAGCGCGAAGATTTTGTTGCTACTTTAACCCACGATTTAAAGACACCAGTTTCAGCCACAAATAGAGCGGTGCGTTTCATGCTCGACGGCGACTTCGGACCTATACCCGAATCACAGACAGTTGTGCTCGAGACAATTTTGCAGAGCAATACTGCTCTTTACAGCCTTGTTCAAACCCTTCTCGATGTTTATCGTTTCGACAGCGGCGTAAAAGAATTTCACCTGCAGAAATGCGATTTGGTGAAGTTAATCACCAAATTGCTCACTGAAATTATGCCCCTGGCTAAAGAAAAGGGAGTGAGCTTGAGCGCAAAACTACCTGAAACATCGCAAGAAGTTCGCTGTGATCAGGAGGAAATTCGTCGAGTAATTCAAAATCTAATTGATAACTCGCTGAAATTTACACCTGACGGTGGATCGGTTGAAGTCAGCTTAAAACAAGATGCTCAGTACACTATATTTAGTATCAATGATACAGGGAAGGGTATACCAGAGGAAAACCGGCCAAAATTATTTCAGCGATTTTGGCAAGCTGGTTCAACTGGTCGTTACTATGCCAGTACTGGGCTAGGCCTTTATCTTTGCCGACGCATTATTGAAGGTCACAGTGGCAAAATCTGGTGCCGTGATAGCCCAGGCCCCGGGGCAACTTTCAGTTTTCAACTTCCTACTCTAGGCCCGGATAACGCATTAGTTGTTGAAGCATAAGATCAAAAAGTATGGGAGCAAACCGATAACAATCGTGATTAGACAAGTTCATACCAGCAGATAGCAGGCTATCGGCTGTGTTGCCTTTGATATGGGTCTCAGCGGCCCTAGCCAAACTCAAGCCAATGTGAGATGCCTTGACGGGGGGAAAATCCTTCGTCTCTTGTAAGTTTCTTATGTACTCTTCAATAATTTGTTCTGCAGATGCCATGCAGAGGCACATGTTGAGCGGCTCAACCGCGACAATGACTTTTAATGCATGCTCTGGAATAAGACCGAAAACTATGGCCACGGTTGCCATTGCATATGGTGGCGAATGTTTATCTTTAGCGATCAGATCATGGAGCTGAAGTCGCACATTAGGAAACTTCAGGTCTGCCATTGGTTGATACACCACATTTCTGAATTAACAATCCGTCCGGACCATAGCCATGATTTGCTAATTCTTCGGTGAATGCTGCAGGATTATTTGAAGCTTCCATCATTACTTTCACAATCAGGGCAATTGCGGCTGTCCACGAATCTTGCATGGCGTCTGTCCATTCACCTTCCTTGCTCAGGTGCTCGCGTAAAACAGCTAGAAGATTTTCTGCCACAGCGGAATAATGAGCATTTTCAGTTTTATATAAAAGGTGCCGAATACCGAGCGCATGAAGGTAAGGAAGTAGCTTATCTGACTGATCTGCCTGGGCAACAATTGTCGCCAGAGCAGACATCAACATTTTATGCTGAACTTCAGGAGGCTTCGAAAATAATGGTTTAACCGATGGGTATTTCTCAAATAGCCTTTTGTAAAAGCTCATACCCAGACTGGTTATACCACCGTTTTCGCGTTTAGCGCGTTCAAAACTATCTTTTAGTAGTGCTACATTTAGAGCCATTTTCTTAACCATTTCCTGTGGCTGAATAAGCCGTTTTCTATCCTCCCATGTTCGCAATTTTTACCTTTTTGCACATCGTGATCGAGTATGAATTTTAAATTTCAGTCATCCTTTAGAATGACTAAACACTTCTCATCGCGACCTACATAAGATAGTCTATGCGATGGAAGCTGGACGGATGGCGCTAGTAAATAATCAAAAAAGAGGAAAAGCTATGAAAATATTAGTTGCCATTGACCAGAGTGGTTCGAATCAAAATATAGTTGAATATTTACGGGGCTATAAGCTATCAGAAGGCGACGAACTTAAAGTTCTACACGTAGTTGAACCTTTGACGGTCGGGAGCTACATGAGCATTCTGCCTGGTCCAATTCTTGATGAAATTAAGCAAAAAGCGTTTGCTGATGGTGAGAAAGTTGTGCATGACACCGCAGAAATGCTGCGCTCCATATTTCCTCAATCAGTAGTAACAGCGGAGGTACAAAACGGCTTTGTTGTTGACACTATTGTTGAAAAAGCTAAGAGCTGGTCGGCTGATTTTATAGCTGTTGCCGCTCACGGCCGTCGCGGCGCAAACAAATTTACTCTTGGTAGTATTGCTCGAGCCATAGTTAACGAGGGGCCCTGTTCAGTGATTTTGGTTTCGTTAAAGCCGGCTGCCTGACGCCGCTGACTGTTCACTATCAAGCTGGTGATCTTTTAACTGTTTTTCGATGCTTTTTAGTTCCGCAAAAATCAGGTGAACAGGCTCGCTTTTCTTTCGCTCAAGCAAACGAGCCAGCGGGTGTTCTGCACCGAGTAACGGTTCGACAATCGTTAGAGCACGTTGAAATAGCTCGTGTGCCTCCAGGTTCTGACCACGAGCACAACATAACCGTGCTTTGACGATTAGTGCTCTGCCATACCAGAAACATTTGCTGCCTGGTCCATTTTCAATTAATTGAATGGCTCTGTCGATAAATTGTCCGGCTTCCCCTGTCTTGCCACTATCTATAAGCACCTGTGCCTGGCCCATGCATGCTTTAGCAAGTTGATTGCCTATGGGTGGTTCTTTATCTTCTAAAGCACATATGAGTTCTCGATAAATAGACTCAGCCTGGTCGAATCGTCCTCTTAAACGAAGGCAATCGGCCAGATGACGCTCGATCGAAAACAAACTTTTCTCTGGAATTTCTGAGGAGGTTTTGGCCAGGTCTAGTGCTTGCTGAAAATCACCCTCGGCTTGACCGAACATGCCCAGTGCAACACGCACTTTGCCAAAGAATTTTTTCAAATCAAAAAGCGTCAGGTCATCAACAAAAACATCATCAGCATCCAGTTCACGCTGGGCGGTATTCAAATTTTTAAGAGCGGCAGTATATTCTCCTGTACCGTATGCCATGCGGGCTACTTGAATATGACTTTTGACCAGTGTTAACCTATTTCCATGAGCGCCTGTCATTATGTTTCCCTTGTCTATACAGTAGTGCTCTACTGAGCTGTGGCCTGTGTAAGTGATGGTTCGCCGGCAGAAGCTTTTGCTGGTGTTAATTTGACCAGATCAACTGAGCAACAAGAATTTTGGCTCACCTGCTGCGGTACCGTAGCTGGTATCAGGCGATTCGACTTGCGACCATGAGTTCCCAATATGATTTTGTCAACCATCCAATTGGCGGCAACAGTGACTAATTCATCAGCGGCTTTGCCCTTTCGTACTTCGCTATAAACAGTGCATCCGGGCAAATGCTTGAATAATAGTGCTCGTGCTTCATGCACGACCTTATCTGCACTGCTTCCCTGTGTTTTCGTTTTGTCCAGAGCATCATCACCCGGCTCCACCACAGTGAGAATTCTAAATATTGTATCTGACGGCCATGGCCGTTTGACTGTAGCTTCAATAATTTGCTTCCAGTTATCTGTTTGATCGACGGCAATTATTACTTTCATTTTTTTACCTGTATGGTATGGATGCGACTATACGGCTTGCTTTTGTTTAGCGAGTGCAGTACTTCCGTCATCTTTCGAAGATGTGTCATCATTTTTTTTGATTTTCATTTTGATCACTTCAACAGAACAATGTGAACGGTTCACGATTTTCTCAGCAACGCTACCCAGCAGAATTTTGTCTAGACCAGTACGACCATGGGAGCCGACTACTATCACATCGGCATGCCAATCGCTTGCCAGTTCTATAATTGAGTCGGCAATATAGCCACCAATAACGACTGAACTGACTTGTTGCTCGCCAAAAATTTCTTTGAGATAGTCGCCGATGTCGGTTGTAAATTTGACGCCATACGCCTTGAGCTTTTTCTCAGCCTCTATCATCAGATTAACGGCCTCTGGCGCAACCAACCCGTATTGAGCAGCAATGGGCTCCACCACGTGAACAATTTTAAACTGCGTGCCCTCTGCCCAAGGTCGATTAGCCACGACGCTAACCGCCTCGTGAGAACAAAGTGAATCGTCCACTGCAATCAATACTTTCATTCCATCGCTCCTTAAAACCTGTGCGTTCTCCGTATTTTCCATCATCTATCTGCAAATGCCATCCATCTTAAGCATCAAACAAGTCGTCTCTCTTTTTATTTATTCAACCTTTAGGTCGATATAAGAATTAAAAAGTGTGTTGCACAATAATGCTGGAGTAAGCTAGGCGAATTGTTCTTTGCTAGTGCAGCTAATTATACTTGCCAAAAATGGAGAAAGTGGAAAATGACCCCGTCTATATTGTTGTCTCTCGATGGCTCAATTTACGCTGTTCATGCTGCAAATCTGTGTTTTCGGCTGGCCAATGCAGCTGATGCAAGTGTTCTAGCTCATCATGTAGTTGACACCGAAGGCGCCAGAGAATTTGTCATAAGAGAGCCGGAGGGCTTTGTTTCAGCGAAGGAATACAAGTCTGTCTATGATTATCTGAGTAAATCTCTCTGGGCAATCGGCCAGCAATTAAAAAATCGATATTTAAATGAAGCCGCCAAATATGGTGTTACTTCCAGTTTTGTACTCGAAGAAGGGGATCCGGTAACTGCAGTGTGCGAGCGCGCTAAAGCTCACGATCTAGTCGTTATTGGTCACCACCATAAGGCACCCCTATCAGTAACCGACACATTACAGAGTCACAAAAGTGTTGAGCGCTCTTCGTTTGCTGAGGCTCTGACTCATAATTGTCCGGTTCCGCTGCTCGTTGTTCAAGACGATGGTCAATCCTGGAATACCATGTCGATTTTAGTCTCACTAGACCATCTAAACGAAAAATATATTGACGCTTGTCTTGACACTGCTGAGCTACTGAACTTAAAGCCAATAATTGTTTGCCTGGGTGCTGACAATCGAGCGAAATCGAAAGATGACATTATCTGTCAGCTCAGGCAGGCCAATCCCAGAACTAAAGACATTGAAATAAACTTCAGTTCGCTTGAAGATCTTTCAGTAACGCAGGCTGCATCTGACTCTTATGACACTACTCTGCCTGTAGTGCCAACGCGAGCAATTGCCGGCGCGCGAGTCAGTCTGCTGGACGTCAATGCTTCAGCCTTTGTTCATTGCCTTACTGCGTCCTCAATGTTACTCATGCCGGAAGAATATCTCGAATACAAAAGGCACAGCGAAACAAGTGCACAAAAGTTAGAACATGCTGACATCACCTGAAGTGTTACGGTAGAGTCATAATATAATCGGCTAATGAGTCGGCCTGCGCCCTGGTCAGCCCGGAAGGTGGCATTGCATAAGCTGCATGCTCACCACTATCTTTTTTTAGCTTGACTACAAATTCTGCATCGTTAATGCGGCCGGCCACATATTGACGATCATGGCGCTTACCCAGGCCATCGAGGGAAGGGCCCACACGCCCGCCTCGATTACGCACCGTATGGCAGACTATGCAACCGCGATCATAGAAGAGCATTCGACCTTCAGCAATGCGACCGCTGTTGTGTTTTGCATCAGTTGCAGGCTCTGCGTTAGCCTCAGATTGCTCGCCTTTTTTCTTGTTTTTGACAGGCGCTAAGTGGCCCACGCACAACGAGTCTGCCGTAGCTTTTGAAGTAGTTTTATTCTCAATGTTTCTAGCCTGTGAAAGATTGGAGAAAACTGTACTTGAAATTCCGAGAACAGCAAGGGTAAGAATTAGATTTCGATTGAAGTTTTTCATTTTAGAAGCAACTCATTGAGCTCGTTACTACTGCAATTTAGCAGCGATGGTAAGTGCCGCACATCATACTTTAGAGCGGTTTCTTTTAATCGAGCCACCAAGAGCGATTATGAAACTGGTGTATATTGAGCAAAGTTTACCTTGGCAAAGACTTGATGAAAAACGAAAATCACCTTTTGATTGCCAGTATGGCTCTATTGATGTGCTACAGCGTGCTTAGTCTCAACAGCAGTCAAGCCAGAGAGCCTCAGGCAAATGTTTATCAAGCGTCAAGTAATTTGAAACCAGATCTGACAAGCGCTAGCAGTGATGCTGGAAAAAAACTAGCCGCAAGACAAAATTGTGCCTCCTGCCACTCTCTTGAAGGTCACGGGGGTAGCACGGCACCACCATTCGACGGCATCGGTGCTCGCCGCTCAAGAGCTTTCATGTTGGCACGAATTACTTCAGGACGCGCAGCCGTGGAAGAGTATGCAAAAATGAACGCCACAGGCGAGCTATTTGCCCACCCGAGAGTGCCTGTGGAGCAAGCTAAGAATCTAGTCAGTTATTTGCTGACACTACCTGAACCGGCGGGAGGCTTTGAAATTAGCAGTCATCCAGGGGCTAATGCTAACACCGTCGCCTCGGTAAAGCCGGAGCAAATACCTTCAGCGCAATCAATTAGAGTTGGAAAAAGTCTTTTTCTCAGACGCAACTGCCTTTCATGCCATAGTGTCGGTAGTGGTGGCGGACAATTTGCACCGCGATTAGATGGCGTGGGCCAACGCCGAGACCGCGCCTTTATTGTCAATACTCTCACCACTGCCGAGATTCATACGCTTACCGAAGATGAAAAGCGCGGCGATAAAATCATAATGAGTCCGTCTGCTTTTTCAGCGGCACAAATCAAAGCTGTGACAGACTTTCTGATGTCTTTGCCAGCAGCGAAATAATTTGATTTTGATCACGCCGTCAAGTAATTGGTCAATCAATCTTGCGGTTGATACCTTCTTCTGGAATCTAATCTAAACTAAATTTTGAGATTCGTTTTCATTTTCGAGTAAACTCATGGTCGTACTTAATAACCAGAGACCGGAGTAATAATCCAGTTATGTCGGTAAAAACCCGGGCAATACGAAAAATTGACGCTGTCAAAGTTCCGTCAGACGACAAACGCTGGTTGATCGTCGCAGCAGCGATGAGAAAACACGGTTCTGCTCAAAGCGCGCTGATTGAAACTTTACACTCTGTGCAATCCAGTTTCGGCTATCTTGATGATATTGCCTTAGCTTTTGTCGCTCACAGCTTGCGCATTCCGCTGAGCAAGGTCTACGGAGTTGCTACTTTTTACAGCCACTTTCGCCTCAAACCACAGGGTAAACACAACTGTGTCATTTGCATGGGCACCGCCTGTTACATCAAAGGCAGCGTTAAGCTGTTGCAGAAGGTTGATCAAAAATATGGCCTTAAAGTCGGTAACACTACCAGTGACAATCAGTTTTCTTTACTCGAAGCTCGGTGCCTGGGGGCCTGCGGCATAGCTCCAGCAGGCATTTTCGACGGCCGAGTGTTGGGTAATCTTTCGCCGGCCCTGGTGGAATCGCAACTGGACAGTTGGTTGAAAGAGTCAACAGCCAACGAAACGAAATCGCCATCATGATTGATCGTAAAATAACTCAGCAAATTTCGTCGGCAGAAGACCTGGCAAAAGTGGCGGCAGAACAGCTGGAGTGGCAAGCTCAATATCAGCACCGAGTTTTTGTCTGCATGGGTACTGCTTGCCAATCGGTGCAAAGCGGTGCTGTACTTGCTGCCTTGCAAACAGAAATTAAAAACAAAGGGCGAGAAAATGAATGCCTGGTATCACCAGGTGGATGCCAGGGCAATTGTGCCAGTGCACCTCTAGTTTCAGTGCCTGAGCAAGACTTGCTCTACCAGACAGTTCAGCCTGCTGATGTAGAAGAAATTGTTGATGCACTTGCCGGTAAGCCAGTCAGTCGTTTACTGTGCGATAACAAAGGCGATTTTTTCAGCAAGCAAAATCGTGTAGTCACCAATCATCGCGGCTTGCTTAATCCTGAGAGCATTGAAGATTATATTGCCGCCGGCGGTTTTCGCGCTTTGCTTAAGGCGTTGGCTGAGTTTTCTCCAGACAATGTGGTGCAGGAGCTACAGAAGAGCGGCCTGCGCGGACGCGGTGGTGCCGGCTACCCAACCGGGTTAAAGTGGAGCACAGTGGCCAAGGCCAGAGCAGAACAAAAATATGTGATTTGTAATGCCGACGAAGGTGACCCTGGTGCCTTTATGAATCGCAGCGTGCTGGAAGATTATCCTTTTCGCGTTTTGGAAGGCATGGCTATAGCTGCTTATGCAGTGGGCGCCAGCAAAGGATATGTCTATGTGCGAGCTGAATATCCTCTGGCGGTTGAGCGAGTAACAAAGGCCATTCGCAGCGCTGAAAAGCACGGCCTGCTCGGCAACAAAATCGGCTCTATGTCATTAGATTTTCACGTAGAAATTAGATTAGGCGCCGGTGCATTTGTTTGCGGTGAAGAAACGGCCTTAATTTCATCTATAGAAGGAGGCAAGGGTTTACCATGCCCAAGGCCGCCTTATCCAGCCGAATCTGGTTTGTGGGGCATGCCCACGCTAATCAACAACGTTGAAACATTCGCCAATGTAGTGCCTATTATCACTAACGGGGCAGAGTGGTATGCCACCATCGGCACCCCGCGTAGCAAAGGCACCAAGACATTTGCCCTGAGCGGCAGAATTATCAATACCGGACTGGTGGAGGTGCCATTAGGAACATCACTGCGCCAGATGATATTTGATATCGGCGGCGGTGTACCTGACGGCCACAAATTTAAGGCGGTTCAAACTGGTGGACCCGCTGGAGGCTGCATTCCGGAAGAACACCTGGACGCTACCATTGACTACGAAACACTGATGGAGCTGGGCTCTTTTATGGGTTCCGGCGGCATGATTGTTATGGACGACAGCTCTTGCATGGTAGATGTAGCTAAGTTTTTCATGCAATTTTGCGCCGCCGAGTCTTGCGGCAAATGCGTGCCTTGCCGGGTAGGCACAGCACATATGCATGACATGCTCGACCGCATTACTAAAGGAGAAGGCACCATGGAAGAATTGGGACAACTTGAGTCTCTTTGCGATGTGGTTAAATTTACCAGCCTTTGCGGTTTAGGTCAGGGCGCACCAAATCCGGTGCTCAGTACTTTACGCTTTTTCAAGAGTGAATATTTGGCTCACATAGTTGAACATACCTGCCCAGCAGGAGTTTGTGCCCCCATTGGTCAAGATATAAGGAGGCCAACATGCGCGTTGTCACCTTAAAAATAAACGACCAAGAAATGAGCGGCCGCGAGGATGAAGACATTTTGCACGTGGCCCGCGAACACGGCATAGAGATTCCTACACTTTGCCAACTTGATGGCATATCAGAATGGGGCGGCTGCCGCCTGTGTCTGGTAGAAATTGAAGGCAGTGCAAAACTTTCGGCTGCGTGCGTAACTAAAGTCAGCGAAGGCATGGTGGTCAACACAGAGTCAGAACGCCTGAGCGGCTACCGTAAAACAATTGTCGAAATGCTTTTCACTGAAGGAAATCATATCTGCTCGGTTTGCGTTTCAAATAATAACTGCGAATTGCAAGACATGTCTTCTGATTTGAAAATCGATCATATCTCCCTTCCCTATCGTTATCCGGCCAGAACTGTCGATGCTTCTCACGATCTGTTTATCTTCGATGCTAACCGCTGCATTCTCTGCACACGCTGTGTTCGTGTTTGCGATCAAGTAGAAGGGGCCCATACTTGGGATATCGCCGGTCGAGGTATTCAATCACAATTAATTTCTGATTTGCACCAGCCATGGGGTGAATCTGACAGTTGTACCAGTTGCGGCAAATGCGTAGAAGCATGTCCGACTGGAGCCTTGTTCGAAAAAGGTAAGGCAGCCGGAGAAATGGTCAAAGATCCAAAATTCCTTGTCTACCTGGCCGACATGAAAGCGGAAAAATCATGAGCACAACAGAAGTCAAAGCTTTGCCAAAACTGGCCACTGTATGGTTAGATGGCTGCTCGGGCTGTCACATGTCGTTGCTTGACATGGATCATCGACTGCTCACTCTGCTTGAAAAAGTGGATCTTGTTTACAGCCCACTAGTAGATCAAAAACACTTTCCCGACGATGTTGATATTACCCTCGTTGAAGGGGCCGTCAGCAGCGAAAGTGACCTCGAAAAAATACTGATGGTACGTCGGCATACAAAAATTTTGGTGTCACTGGGTGATTGTGCAGTTACCGCCAATGTACCCTCTTTGCGCAATCCGCTGGGTGTCAATGCAATTTTAGAGCGCGTCAGCAACGGCGGTTTACCCAAGCAACCAGATACGGTGCCTTTGCTTTGTGCCCACGCGCGGCCGGTTCACACCGTTGTTAAAGTCGATCTCTACGTACCGGGTTGCCCACCATCAGCCGATACTATTCACACGGTACTGACAGAGCTTTTGGCGGAAAAAACACCAGATCTGCACGGTATTACGCGTTTTGGGCTCTAAAAAAGCATATTTTAGGAATTCTGCATGAGCAAGATAATTACCATTGACCCGGTCACCCGAATTGAAGGTCATTCAAAAATAACCATTCACCTTGACGATCAAGGAGAGGTTGAAGAAGCACTTTTTCACGTCACTCAACTGCGTGGTTTTGAAAAATTCGCTGAAGGCAGACCATTTCATGAAATGCCCTCACTGATGGCCAGAATATGCGGCATTTGCCCCGTCAGCCATCTAGTGGCCTCCGCCAAAGCTTGCGACATGCTTATGTCAGTGCGCATTCCGCCCACTGCCGTGAAGTTGAGGCGCATTATCAATCTGGCTCAAATAGCCCAATCGCATGCTCTGAGCTTTTTTTATCTCTCTTCACCAGATCTACTTTTGGGCATGGACTCAAATCCGGCCACACGCAATATTGTCGGAGTGGCGCGGGCAAATCCGGAGCTGGCCCGAAACGGCGTGCATCTGCGTGCTCTGGGGCAAGAAATAATCGAAATTCTGGGCGGCAAAAAGATACACCCGGGTTGGGTAGTACCAGGAGGAGTCAGTCACGCGCTAACCGCTGAAAATCGTGATTACATCCTGAAAAAATTGCCGGAAGCCATTCAGATAGCCGAACGAACAATCAAATGGTTTAGCGCCGAACTGGAAAAGTTTAGTGAGGAAATAGCAGTTTTTGCCAATTTCCCGGGATTGTTTATGAGTCTGATAGGAAACCACGATCAGCTTGAAACCTATGATGGACGCTTACGCTTAGCCGACGATCAAGGATTAGTGGTAGCCGATTTACCGGCCGAAGATTATAAAACCATCGTCGCCGAAGCAATCAATCCTCACAGCTATTTGAAATCGCCTTATTATAAACCGCAAGGTTATCCGGCCGGCCTGTATCGCGTTGGGCCCCTGGCGCGGCTGCATCTGGCCAAAACTTGCGGTACGCCCAGAGCAGATCAAGCACTGACCGAATTTAAAAAACTCGATCACAAAAGTGCTTTTCATTATCACCTGGCTAGACTGATTGAAATTCTCTACGCCTTTGAAATGATTGAACAGTTATTAAGCGACGACATGATCTTAGACAGCCATGTGCGCGCTCATGCCGCCGCCAATGCTCACGAAGGTTTTGGTATCTCCGAAGCACCTCGCGGCACGCTCATGCACCATTATAAAATTGACGATAACGGTTTGATTACCTATGCCGACTTGATCATTGCCACAGGTCATAACAGCTTAGCCATGAATAAAGGCATTACTCAGGCAGCGAAACATTACATCAAGAACGACAAACTGACAGATGGCATTTTAAATCGCATTGAAGCCGTGATTCGTACTTTTGATCCTTGCCTCAGTTGCTCTACACATGCGGTTGGGCAAATGGCTCTGGACATACAACTGATTGATATGGGTGGTACTGTTTTAGACAGAGTTAAACGCTAAAATAGGAATTTTGATGCACTGGCTTGTAATTGGTTTTGGTAACGATCTGGCGGGTGATGACGGTTTTGGTATTGCTGTAGCCGAGCAAATCAAAAAGCGAGCAGCATCTGACCTGGCAATTCAAATTACCACCGAAGTGATCTCTACCCGAATTCTCGCCCCAGAACTGCTAGAAAGTATAAGCATTGCCGACGCTGTGATTTTCATCGACGCTAGCGCCGCTCTCAATGACGGTCGGCCGCAAGAGATCGATTTGCAAAGCTTAATTGGTTCAGAGTTAGAATATGGCAGTTCAATATTTCTCAGTCATCACTGCAATCCGTTGGCACTTATGCAGTTAAATCACACTTTGTATAATCGCAATCCACCGGCCTGGCTATATGCCCTTGGCAGTTGTCACTTTGGTTTATTCGAAAATTTGAGTGATACGGTGGCTGCTCTGGTGCCTGAAGTAGCTGCCCAGATCATCGACAAAATCAATAAGCATACCTTCTGTGAGCAAGCCTGAAAGGACGAAATTAGAATGATTCAAATTCAAAACACTCCACCAAAAAATGAATGGCAAGCAGCTTACGATAAAAAACTTGTCAATGCTGAAGAAGCCGTATTGGCAATTAAATCAGGCGATTCAGTTTATATTCATTCTCATGCCGCTGCCCCTGAGCCACTGATTGACGCCATGGTGAGTCGGGCCGATCAATTGCAAAACGTTCAAATCGTGCACATAATGACCATGGGGAAAGCGGCATACGCAAACAAGCAATATGCTAGTTCTTTTAAAGTGCACGCGCTCTTTATCGGTGCTAACGTTCGGCAGGCCGTAAATGAGGGCAGGGCTGATTATACGCCAATCTTTTTGAGCGAAATACCCAGATTGTTCGAGAGCAAACAGATGCCGCTCGACGTCTGCTTAATTCAAGTCTCACCACCTGACGCCCATGGTTATTGCAGCTATGGTGTATCTGTCGACTGTACAATCGCTGCCCGCAAAGCCTCACGCATTGTAATTGCCGAAGTAAACAAACAAATGCCTCGCACACTCGGTCGTTCGTTTGTGCATGTAAGCCGGCTCGATTACATAGTTGAGACAGACAGGCCATTGCCAGAGCTGGCTCCTGATACTATCGGTGTGACCGATCAGACCATTGGCCGCAATGTAGCTTCGCTGGTGGACGACCAGGCAACAATACAACTGGGCATCGGAGCGATACCAAATGCAGTGCTGGGTCATTTAACAGCAAAAAAAGATCTGGGTGTTCACAGCGAGATGCTATCTGATGGCATAGTTGATTTAATGGAACTCGGCGTAGTCACCAATGATGCTAAAACCGTGCTCCCCGGAAAAGTTGCGGTGAGCTTCATTATGGGCACTCAAAGACTCTATCAGTTTGTTGATAACAACCCAGCAGTAGAGTTTCAAACTGTAGATTTCATCAACGATCCATTTATAATTTCGCAAAACTATCGCATGACCTCAATTAATTCGGCACTGGCCGTAGATTTAACCGGGCAGGTTTCGTCAGATTCAATTGGATCTTATTTGTATAGCGGCTTTGGTGGTCAACTCGACTTTATCAGAGGGGCTTCTCGGTCAAAAGATGGCAAGGCTATTATCGCTCTGCCATCAACAGCAAAAGGTGACACCGTATCGCGAATTGTTGCCTGCCTGGCTGCAGGTAGCGGCGTTGTCACAACCAGGGCCGATGTGCATTACATTGTCACTGAATACGGTATCGCGCAGCTTTACGGCAAATCTTTGACCCAGCGAATGAGCGCTTTAATTGAAATTGCTCACCCCAATTTCCGCGCATCTCTCGAGAAGCAATATTTTGAACTTCATGGAAGACTTTTGTCTTGAAAAACCGCGCTATTTTCAACTGTCGCTTTTCAGTAATTCACGCAGTGGTTTGACCAGCTGCCCCGAAAGCGGCATAGATAGCAGATAAGTAAGCAAAGCTGCGATTAAGACAAGAATGATTTCCGCCTGACTGAGGATAGTTGTGTTCAGAGCTATTTGTAATGGTGGCAGATAAATCGCTGCCACCACCAGAAGCAGACTTATGCCGGTGCTTACAGCCATGGGAGCATTAAACCTGCTCTGCTGACCGCGCTCGCTGTTTATGCTTCCGGCTTTCAGCCACGACCATGACTGCAATATCAAAGCCAGCGACAATGTTGACAGTGCCACGGTGGCGCAATTGGCAGCATTGAAATAGATTTGATCAATAGCCACTGAGATTAAGGTGATTATGGCGATAAGCGCACTGCGAGTAAGAATTTGAAATTGTTCATAACGGCCCAGTAAGTTTCGATTTTGCTTTCGTGGAGGGCGCTTCATCACGTCTGTTGAATCATTTTGCAACACAATGCCCAGTCCGGGAAAGACATGCATAATCAAATTTAAATAGAGTAGTTGCAATGGTTCGAGAAACAGTCCAGTATTGGCAAGAAGACCAAGACCAATGGCAATCACCGACGTCAGGCTGGCAGTAAGCAAATATCCAACCGCACGACGAATATTGCCGTAAATAATTCTTCCTTGTTTAATCGCTTTGACGATAGTGGCAAAATTATCATCAGTGATCACAAGATCAGATGCTTCACGAGCCATGTCTGTGCCGGCCAATCCCATAGCGATGCCTATGTTTGACTGCCGTAAAGCGGGCGCGTCATTTACTCCGTCACCAGTCATGGCTACTATCTGGCCTGCTGCTTGCAAGCGTTTGACGATATCCAATTTCATCTCAGGTGTGACACGAGCCAGTACAGTAACTTGAGTGAGCACATGCACAATCTGATCGTCGGTAAGCTTGTTCAGATCGCTGCCTGAAAGAATCGACTTCTCGTCAGTTACACCGTCAGCGATGCCTAATTCAACAGCAATTGCCTTAGCTGTCTCAGGTTGATCGCCAGTGAGCATAACCAGACGAATACCGGCATCGTGACAGAGGCGAATTGCCTCAGCCACATTCTCTTTCGGCCGATCAGCCATACCAACCAAACCTAACAAAGTCAGCTCTTTCTCCACAAGCGAGCTATCCATATCATCAGGAATTTGTTCCATATCGGTGGTGGCTACAGCCAGAACTCTAAGCCCTTGCCGGGCCAGTTTCTCATTTTCGTTGAGAAACCATGTTTTTGTCTCTGCTGTTAGTTCTCTATCGCCTTTCACGCCACGCCACTGGTGACAGACTGAAAGCACAGCTTCAGGAGATCCCTTGAGATAAAGTACATGACCGGTGTCAGGCCTGGAGTGAATGGTAGTCATTCTTTTGCGGCTTAAATCGAATGGAATTTCGGCCACCCGCGGAAAGTCGGCACAAAGCTGCTGGTCGTCGAGACCCAGCTTAACGGCCACTGTAATTAGTGAGCCTTCTGTGGGATCACCGTGAATATGCCAGCCTTCCGCCCCATCATGTTTTTCTAAACGAGCATCATTGCAAAGCCTGACTGCAGCCAGAAAATCTCGTACTATCGGACTACTTAACGAAAGATCCGCATGAATACTAGTAAGCTCGCCGGTAGGCTCGTAACCACGTCCTGAAATATGCAATTCCTGACGATCTAAAATTATGTGCGTTACCAGCATTTTGTTTTCAGTGAGCGTGCCGGTTTTGTCAGTGCAAATAACCGTGGTGCAACCCAATGTCTCAACTGCTGCCAGTCGTCTGACCAGTGCCTTTGCCGCAATCATTCTTCTAATACCGGCAGCCAGGGCCAGTGTGGCAATGATCGGCAAACCCTCAGGAATGGCTGCCACTGCGAGTGCGATGCTGGTTTCCAACATTCGTTCAAACGATGTCTGCCGCAGTAAACCGAGCACCACAAAAGCTACACACAAGACCATCACGAGTATGGTCAGCTGACGACCAAGGGCGTCTAGAGCCTTGGTCAATGGCGTTTCAGCCAACTGCACGTCATGGAGAATTGCACCCAGTTTACCCATTTTAGTTTTGTCGCCGATAGCAATAACTACACCCACAGCGCGTCCGCTCACAACGCAAGTGCCTTGTGAAGCGAGCCTATCATCGGTGTTGATTGCATCAGCGTCTTTAAAAACAGCAACGCTCTCGCCGGTAAGCGCCGATTCATCGATGGAAAATGCAGCGCTTTCAATCAGGCGCAAATCAGCTGGTACTCGAGTACCTGATTCTAATAAAATAATATCTCCGCGGACAAGTTCGGTCACAGCCAATTCTGACTCACGGCCATCACGCCTGACGCGAATAACAGCGCCAGCCATTTTAGCCAGGGCGGCAAGCGAGATTTTGGCTCGATACTCAGTTAAAAATCCAATGGTGGCATTGATTACCAAGGCGGCAACAATTCCGGCAGCCTGAAGATATTCATTCATCAAGAGTGATATCACAGTGGCAACAATGAGCAAAATCACAACGCTCGATTTAAATTGTTCCAGCAACACATTGAGGGCACTGACTGAATGCGCTTTAGCAAACTCGTTGGCACCATCGGTGGCTAGCCTGAGAGCTGCAACGTCGGCGGGTAAACCCAAGAGTCTGTCAGTGCCGAGAGCTTGCAGAAATGCGGCGACTGGCTGATCAATCAGCTCTCTGTCGCTGCTGCAAATCGCAGGCTGCGTATCATTGATCAAACTGGCTTCTTCTTGCACCTTTCTTGCACCTTGTCTCACTTATTTCTGTTGACTCACCTGAGAGCCGCGCACTTCTCTTCAAAATTGAAGTTTTGCGCCCTGCTTTGGTTTTTCGCACTTGATTTTGTAAGTCTCGTCAATTTGATAAGCAAGCTGATCAATTGAGTGACTCTCTCCGTGAGTGAGCACAACTCTCGGCCGGCCCGCAGTGCAAGGATGCAGCCAGCGCAGCAAATCTTTTTGGTCAGCATGGGCACTAAAACCGTCAAGACCCGCTACAGTGGCGCGAACTCGAACAGTCTCACCAAGAATTTTAACCTGGCTTACTCCGGCAATTAAGTCTCTGCCTATAGATCCTTTGGCCTGATAACCGACAATAATTACAAGAGTTTCAGGGCTGTTAAGCTGGCGCAAAAAATGATGCAAAATTCGGCCAGCATTGCACATGCCTGCACCGGCTAAAATTATTGCCGGACCATCAATGTTATTAAGCGCCTTTGATTCCTCAACAGTCAGGCAAGTTTTCAAAGTCGCAAGATCGCTATGCAACTGACCGGTGATTTGCAATTCTTTGGCTTCGTTGTCCATAAAAGCCACATGCTTTGCGTACAGCTCTGTTGCGGCTATGGCCATGGGGCTATCAAGATAAATTGGCAGTGGCGCAATAACCTTTCTTCTAATCATGGAGGCCAATTGATAAAGAATTTGCTGTGTGCGTCCAACGGCAAAAGTGGGAATTAGAATTTTGCCCTTCTGCGCAATTCCTTTCTTAATCAAGGTTTCAAATTCTGTCAGAGTTTGAGCTAGCGGAGGGTGAATGCGGTCGCCGTAAGTAGATTCAAGAAAAACGACATCAGCCTCTACAGGCGGTGACGGATCAAGCATTATCGGCGCGTCCCATCGGCCCAGGTCACCAGAGAAGACTAAATTTTTGATTTGATTATCTTCAGTCACTTTGAGCATGATGCTGGCAGATCCTAAAATGTGCCCGGCCTCTATAAATTGGGCATCTATGCCAGGGGCGACATTGAACCACTGATAATACTCAACAAGATGAAATTGCTGGCAAACTTGTCTGGTCTCGCTGAGGCGAAAGAGTGGCTTAATCAGGGGCAATTTCTCTCTTCTACGTTTGCGATTTTCCCTTTCAGTATCCTCTTCTTCAATCTTCGCTGCATCTGTGAGTATTAGTTTGGCAATGGCCGCTGTTCCCTCAGTTACAAAAATAGGCCCTGTATATCCAGCCTTTATCAATTGCGGCAGTCGACCGCAATGATCGAGATGCCCATGAGTTAGCAGCACGCCATTAAGAGTTTTAGCGCCAAGGCTGGCCGGAATGCGATTTTGCAGTTCCAAACGCTTCGAACCCTGAAACATACCACAATCAATAAGCAGTTTCGCAGTCGCTGTTTGCAGGAAATAACATGATCCGGTGACTTCTTCAGCGGCACCATATAAGGTGACATACATTAAGCGACCCTTTTTTACGTTCTTACTTTTTTGCCGATACAGACATAAGAAAATCGGTTACCGACTTGACCTGCGCCGGGTTCAAGTTAGAAGGCGGCATGGATGTGCCGCGCTGATTGTATTCGTCATTGGAGCCCAGAGTAAGCATTTCTGCCCCGTTTACACGGTCGGCAATATACTGGCGCCCCTTACGAATGCCTACATCGTCAAGCTCTACGGCAAATTGACCACCAACTTTCCCGATAGAATGGCATGACATGCAGCCGGCAGTGTAAAACAATTTCTTACCCGCTGCTATCGATTGAGCATTTGGTTGGTCAGCTAGCGCGGCAGTATTTAGAGGCCCACCGGAAACAGCATGTGGCTTAACAGTAAAACCGCCTTTAGGCTTGGGTAGAGTCATCAAATACGATACCACCAGACTTGATTGTTTTCGCGGCAAGCGTGGATGGGGCATAAGTTCTGCTTGTCCGTAAAGAGCGGCAAATTCTCTTTCTTCAGCTTGCCCGGCAGTAATGCGGTTTAGAATGAATTCTTTACTTCGCCGCCCACCAATGCCCGCTAACAACGGACCAAGACACCCACCATTGGTAGAAGCAGTGTGACACTGGGAGCAATTGTTTTTCTGGAAGATTAATCTGCCTGCCTTACTGTCAGCAGAGACAGGAAGTGCCAGGTAACCTTTCTCGCCGGCTATAGCAAATTGGCTTATTGTCAGGAGCTCTGCCAAAACTAGACTCAACAGTATCTGCGACTTTAAATTACTGGGCATCATTACCTTCATCCATTTATTGCTCTTAGCTTGCGCTATTTTGTAAGTATACTCATCGACCCTGGGGATGATTGCATTTACCGTTTGAAGTCCATAATTATATGCATGGCGCAGACGCGTAATCTTCAGACAAACCGCGGTAAGATCGTTTGATGAAAAATATCAGGTGGCTGACACTCAGGCCAAGATTATGATTTTGCCGGAGCTGGAAAATCAGTTAGTCGTATGTTGGCAAATTCGAGTGCGCGGCACAGTGCAGGGTGTCGGCTTTCGCCCCACAGTTTTCAAGCTGGCCACCCAATTCGGCATAACTGGCCGTGTCTTCAATGATGGCGAAGGAGTTTTGATAGAAGCCTGGGCCTCTGAATCTCAATTGGCCAAATTTCTTCAATCGATTAGCACCCAGTCACCACCGTTGGCTAAGATCGAAGCCATTGAACACACTGTTATTGAACATACTGTTATTGAACAGACAGGTGAACTGAGTGAAAATTTGTGCAGAATACCAAATGCATTTGTGATTGTAAGCAGCGCAAAAGGTCAGTCGGCAACCAATATTTCAGCAGACGCCGCAGTTTGCAGTGATTGTCTTGACGATGTATGTGACCCCCTTAATCGTCGCTTTCGTTATCCGTTTACAAATTGCACACACTGTGGACCGCGCTTTTCTATTGTCAGGGCAATTCCATATGATCGTGCTTGCACCAGTATGGATGCTTTTGCAATGTGCGACGATTGCCAGCGTGAATATGATGATCCGAGCGATCGCCGCTTTCACGCGCAACCCAATGCGTGCCACGCCTGTGGTCCAAAAGTCTGGCTTGAGGCTACCTGCACACAACTGTCTGCTGACGTGACAATGCACGACGATCCAATCGAATTGGCAGCGCGGCTGATTGAGCAGGGAGCAATCGTAGCAATTAAGGGGATCGGTGGTTTCCACCTGGCCTGCGACGCCACCAATGAAAATGCTGTAGCCCGCATGAGGCAGCGCAAACAGCGATATGAAAAACCTTTTGCGCTGATGGCCAAAAATATTGCCATGGTTGAAAATTATTGCATTGTGAACACCATTGAGGCAAAGACGATAACCAACAGTTCAGCACCAATTGTGGTGCTGGGCAAGCAAAAGCAAAATTGTGCAGAGATAGCCCCCTCGGTAGCTCCCGGACAGAAGACCCTTGGTTTTATGCTTCCCTACACTCCGCTGCACCACCTCCTTTTTGAGCACCTTAGTGACCCCATAGTTTTGACCTCGGGCAACCGCACAGAAGAGCCGCAGTGTATCGACAATGACAGCGCCAGAAAAAGTCTGGCCCAGATTGCCGATTACCTGCTCATGCACGATCGCAAAATAGTCAATCGCTTAGACGATTCTGTGGCGCAGGTAAACTCTGATCGAACAACCTATTGGCGACGCGGTAGAGGCATGGCACCAAATCCGATACCGCTGCCTCAGGGTTTCGAAAAGGCCCCGGAACTTCTTGCTATGGGCAGCGAGCTGAAAAATAGCTTCTGCTTAATCAAGAATGGCAAGGCTATCGTTTCACAACATCTAGGCGATCTCGAAGAAGCAAATACATTTGCTGACTACAAACATAACTTGGCATTGTACAAAGACCTTTATCAACATGAAGCACGGCACATCGCAGTTGATTTGCATCCTGAGTATTTGGCGAGTAAGTTAGGTCGTTGCCTAGCAGTCGAGCAGGCTTTGCCCCTGGTTGAAATTCAGCATCACCATGCTCACATTGCCTCCTGCCTGGCCGACAATAATTATCCTTACGATGCCGGCCCAGTATTGGGCATCGCTTTAGACGGCCTGGGCTTTGGCAACGACAATACATTTTGGGGCGGAGAGTTCATGGTGGCTGATTACCACTCTTTTGAGCGGCGCGGTAGCTTTAAGCCAGTGGCTTTGTTGGGTGGCAACCTGGCGATGAAAGAGCCGTGGAGAAATACCTACGCGCATTTGATGAGCTGCTGGGATTGGCCCACCGTTAAAGACAAATATGCCAATCTTGAGCTGACTAAATTTTTCGAGACGAAACCGCTAGCTACTCTTAATCAAATGCTGGCATCAAAATTTAATTCACCCATGGCTTCATCGTGCGGACGACTTTTTGATGCAGTTGCCGCGGCACTGAATATCTGTCGCCACCAGGCCAGTTATGAGGGACAGGCGGCCATAGAGTTGGAAGCACTTGTTGATGAGGAGCTGTTGAAAAAGCTCGACGATACAGAAGTCTACGCATTTGATATAAACAATCAGAATAATGGTGCTGGTCTATACATCGACCCAAAACCTGTCTGGCAAGCTATTCTTGATGATTTGCTACGAGGAACGAATAAAGAAATTATAGCCGCCCGGTTTCATCAAGCACTGGCAAATTCTCTAGTTGCCATGGCGAAAAAGTTGAGTAGACGCGAGGAGAAGCGGCTGACAACAATTGCGCTCTCTGGTGGCGTTTTTCAAAATAAAATTTTAGAAAAGCTTGTACAAATCGCCCTGGAAGCTGAAGGATTTACCGTTTTAATTCACCGGCAGGTGCCAGCCAATGATGGTGGTCTTGCTCTTGGTCAAGCAATAATTTGTGCAGCCTTACAAATTCGAAAAAATGAGGAATAAAGCCATGTGTCTTGGCATACCTGGTCAAATAGTGGAAATAGTCGATCCCGAAAAAAATCTGGCCAAAGTTGCCATTTCAGGAATTCGGCGTGAAGTCAATATTACTTGCATCGTGGATAAAGACCATCCTGTCAATTCGTGTCTGGGTGAATGGGTGCTGGTTCACGTCGGTTTCGCTATGACACGCATTGAAGAAGAAGAAGCAAAAAAAACACTGGCACTCTTGCAAGAGCTGGGTGAAGCACAAAAAGAACTAGAGTCAATGACGAGCACCATCAAATGAAATACGTAGATGAATTTCGCGATCCTAATTTAGCAAAATCGTTGGTGCGAGAAATCAATGAACTGGTTGAAGTAATCGAATTTTCCAAACAAAGGCCCATACAGTTGATGGAATTTTGCGGAGGCCACACTCATACAATTTTTCGCTATGGTATTGAACAGTTATTGCCAAAATGCATCGAACTTGTGCACGGTCCTGGTTGCCCTGTATGTGTATTGCCCATGGGACGCGTTGATGACTGTGTTTCGTTAGCTCAAAGATCAGAGGTAATTCTGACCACATTTGGCGACGCTATGCGGGTGCCCGGATCGAAAATGAGCTTGCTTCAAGCAAAAGCAGATGGTGCCGATGTGCGCATGGTTTACTCACCACTGGATGCGCTGCGTCTGGCCCACGAAAATAAAAATCGCGAAGTTATATTTTTTGCTCTGGGTTTTGAGACAACAATGCCGAGCACGGCACTGACTGTCCTTCAGGCCGAAGCTGATGGTTTAGACAACTTTTCTCTTTTCTGCAATCACATCACCACCGTGCCCATAATCGAATCAATTTTGAATACTTCGGGTATGCAACTTGACGGATTCGTAGCGCCAGGCCATGTGAGCATGGTCGTGGGCGAAAAGCCTTTTAATTTTGTCGCTGAAAAATATAAAAAACCAATAGTGATCACCGGCTTTGAACCACTCGATATATTGCAGTCAATCTGGTTGTTAGTTAAGCAAATCGCAGAGCAACGCGCCGAGGTTGAAAATCAATACGCCCGAGTGGTGGCAAGCCGAGGTAATCGACAAGCTCTGGCAGCCATGGAGCGGGTCTTTGAACTGAGAGAATTTTTTGAATGGCGAGGGCTTGGTTCTATTGATAATTCGGGCATCAGGATTAAGGACGATTACGCCAGATTTGACGCTGAAAGAAAATTCGCGGTGCCAAATATCAAAATTACAGATCCAAAATCATGCCAGTGTGGCGACGTATTAAGAGGCGCAATCAAACCCTGGCAATGCAAAGTATTTGCCGGCGCGTGCACTCCTGAAACGCCAATGGGCGCTCTCATGGTCTCGTCAGAGGGAGCGTGCGCGGCATATTACAATTTTGGCAGTCTTCCTGATTTATTGGCACTGAAGCTGGCCAGAGAAAATCAGGAGGCTCTGCCATGAGCAGCAGTAACCCTAAAGTAACGCGCCGGCGTAGTGGCATCATGACCAGTGAGACCATCAACATGTCTCACGGCGGAGGCGGCAAGGCCATGCGCGACTTAATCGAGGATGTAATTTTAAGAAGTTTCGACAATCAAGAATTGGTGACGATGGAAGATCAAGCGCGAGTTGATCTCTCAGCCATGACCAAACTTGGCGACAGACTGGCTATGACTACCGACTCATATGTGGTGGATCCGATTTTCTTTGCTGGTGGAGATATCGGCAAACTTGCTGTTTGCGGTACGGTCAATGATTTAGCCGTAGGAGGCGCAATTGCCCTCTACCTCACCTGCAGTTTTATCATCGAAGAAGGTTTACCGGTAGCAGACTTGCGCCGCATCACAGCTTCAATGAAACTGGCTGCCGACGCTGCCGGGGTAAAAATAATTACCGGTGATACCAAAGTTGTCGATCGCGGGTCAGCAGACAAAATATTTATCAATACCACCGGCATTGGTATCATTCCTGAGCACATTAAAGTTGGCGCCCAACTGGCAGCACCCGGCGATCTCGTTCTGATTAACGGCTATATCGGCGACCACGGTGCCGCCATCGTTGGAGCAAGAGGAGATCTCTCCATTGAAAATGATATTGAGAGTGACTGTCAGCCTCTCAATGGCATAATTGATAGTTTACTCGCAGTCTGTCCTCAAGTGCATTGTATGCGTGATGCTACCAGGGGTGGTATTGCCACAGTACTGAACGAATTCGCCATCAGCAGTAATTGCTGCATCAAAATCGATGAGACCACAATTCCTATGCGCAGTGAAGTCAGGGGCATGTGCGAAATTCTTGGTCTGGATGCGCTTTATCTGGCAAATGAGGGGAAAGTCGTAATAATCTTACCCCGCGACCAGGCTTCAGCAGCACTTGCAGTTATGCGCGATCACCCGGCTGGGATACACAGCACCATTATCGGCGAAGTATTTAGTACTCCGGCAGAAACTGTGATCTTAAAAACTGTATTTGGTGGCGAGCGCATTGTAGACATGCTCGTGGGCGATCAACTGCCGAGGATCTGCTAATGCATGAACTCGCTGTCACCCAAAATATCGTTGCCATCGTTAGTGAAAAAGCAGGCAAGCAAAAAGTCACTAGGGTGAAGCTTGAAATTGGCATGCTCTCGGCAATTGTTCCTGATGCAATTCGATTTTGTTTTGATGTGTGTGCTCAAGACACTCTCTTAGAAGGAGCCACTCTAGAAATTGAAGAAATTGCCGGTCGTGGGAAGTGTAAACACTGCTCAGAAGAAATGCAGCTTTCGTTACTGGCTGGAACCTGCCCATGCGGCTCGCGCGACATTGTTTGCCTTGCCGGTCAAGAACTCAACATAATAGAAATGGAGGTGCTCTGATGTGCGCAACTTGTGGATGTTCAGATGATGCCAGGCCAAAAATTGTAAATTTGCAAACCGGTAATTCAGTCTCAGTTTTGAGCGACCAGGACTTAGATAAAGGACATCATGATCATGATGACGGCCATGATATTCATAGTCATAGCCATGACGAGCACGTGCATGAACACACGCACGAACATACCCATCAGCATGAGCTTCAACACACCCACAAACAGTCCACTACAATTACTCTGGAAGAAAAAATCCTGGCAAAAAATGACCTTCTGGCCGAAAGAAATCGAGGCTGGTTCGAAGGCACAAATATACTAGCGCTGAATTTAGTCAGCGCTCCGGGTGCTGGTAAGACAGCGCTGCTGGAGCGTACGATCAAAGATTTGCAAAACGAATTTTCAATTTGTGTTGTGGAAGGAGATCAGGCAACTCTCAACGATGCAGAGCGCATTAAGAAGACTGGTTGCCCGGTTGTACAGATCAATACAGGAGCCGGTTGCCATCTCGACGCCCAGATGCTGGCCGCCGGCCTCAAGCAATTAAACCCTCCGCGCGACTCGCTGCTGTTTATTGAAAATGTGGGCAATTTGGTTTGTCCGGCCTTGTTCGATTTAGGTGAGAAAAGCAAAGTGGCTATTCTTTCAATCACCGAAGGTGAGGACAAACCAGTAAAATATCCGCACATGTTTCGAGCGGCCGAAATATTGCTTTTAAACAAAATAGATTTGTTGCCACACCTCGATTTTGACATCGAATTGTGCAAAGAATATGCTCTTTCAGTCAATCCGAAAATCAAAATTATTGAAATTTCAGCGCGCCAAGGTAGCGGCCTAAATATCTGGTACGACTGGCTTAGAAAACAAATACGGAGATAGAAACAAAGAAAGAGAGAAGGAAGGAGTTTGTTATCATCCACGAGACTGATGTGGAAGTTTTCCTCTATCGCTAAACTTGGCATAGATATCAGCACTTTTGTAAAGGCTCAAGCAATGAAAATCATTCTAGCTATCGACGATAGCCCGACCTCAGACAAAGTTGTTGATTCTGTGCTTGAGAGAGAATGGCCGGCTAACACAGAATTCAAAATTATTACAGTCCTAGAGCCAGTTTGTGTTTCCTTCAAAGATGTGAGTATATCCGAATTTTCCCACACCGCCGCGGAGATCTACGAGCAGCGCAAAAACCATGCCCGCCATCTCTGTGAAAAGGTCTGTCAAAAAATAGAATCTGCTTTTCCGCAGGCCAGTACTGTATATCAAATTAAAGACGGTGCACCCTGGGCAGAAATCGTTAAAGAAGCAGAAGCGTGGTCTGCTAATTCCATTCTTGTCGGGTCACATGGTAAAGACATATGCCCAACCAACCGGCCTGGCAGCGTAGGGCGGGCGGTGGTGGAGCATTCCCCGTGTTCGGTAACAGTAATATAAAATGACCAAAGGCTTTCGTAACGCGTCACAAATGGTATCGCTGCTGTGCGCGATCTGGTTTTGTGGTGCACCTCTTTTTGCCAAACGGCAAATATATGCAGGCAAAATAAACCATAACGCCCCTGCAGTGACCAGCCTGCATAAAAGTGATAAAAAATTACCTGGTCCTACAACACCAGTACCAGACCTGGCCGAGGGAATGAACCAATGCGCCGGCACTGTACAACATTATCGCCTTCCACCGAGCGGTTACACACCACCAGCCGAGTCTGATGCCAGCCGCCAAGGAAAGCTCCTCTACCAAAAACACAATTGTGCCAGTTGCCACGAGGCCGCGGGCGCAGGTGGTACTCTAGGGCCTCCCCTCGATGGAATTGGCGGGGCTCGTGGAGAACAGTTCATAACCGCGCATCTTCTTGACCCCGAAAAGCAGATGCTTGAATTTCCGGTGTTGTTTGGAGGTCGTTCAAATATCATGCCGCATCTGGGTATTGATCTAGATCA
>CASBPX010000092.1 GCA_949127735.1 Candidatus Obscuribacterales bacterium
CTTCTGGAATCTCCTGACCGACACACGAAATCCGCGGCCGCACAGGCTCTGGCGCAGCTGGAGCACCCGCAGGTCAGGGAGTATGCGCTGACTTTCATTGGCTCATCCGAAGAAGGTAAGGTTGTTATCGGCTTTGATCTTCTGGAGAAAAACTATCAGCCGGGCGATGAGGAACTCATGAGGCAAGCCCTGAAGATTTTAACCGATGAGACAAAGCTGCATTCGGTTGGAATGAGCATTCGAGCGATTGCCGAAAAAAATAAAAACAACGAGATAGTGGAGTTCTTGATCTGGTTTTATGAGAATGGACCGGACAGCTGGTGCCGCCGCTACATTTTCGAAGAACTTCTTGAAAGGAACGTTTGCCCAGCTGACATATTGTTTGAAGCGCAGTGGGACGGCGCTGACTTGACACAATATATGGCGCGGGCGATCATGGCAAAGGAGAAGGTGGGCGGCTAAGGCCAATGTTGTACCGCGAAAGAGTCTAAAAACAGATTGTCGTTCTTAAATTGTTTGATAAAAAGTATCATTTTGTTTGCATTGGCAACCTTGGCTCTGTGGATGGTGCAGATGCAATCAGAGCCTGCCTACACAGCAAGCAGATATTTTCCTGCGCAAATCGATGATTTCAGACAGCAGTGGTACAGCAAGCAACTAGCAACTATGAACGAAACGTCGATTTATAATTTAGCACCACAGGATGGCCGAGTTATCTTTCGCTTCATTTGGCTTCGAACGTTTCATCACCCGATGTGTGTGCGTTTAGAGCATAATAAAGATGGAAAAACCTTTCTCTATGGCAAGGAACTTAACGGGGCTGGTGGTTACGAGCCTGGAGTTATGATCGCAGATCAAAAAGTCGAGTTGAGCGAGCACGAGTATGAAGCCTTCAAGCAAAAATTGGAGTCTATCAATTTTGTCCGGTTGCCTACCAACGACCGGAATGTTGGAGGAAAAGACGGCTCGCAATGGATCTTTGAATTGAATAACAATGGTCGTTATCACGTTATTGATCGATGGTGTCCAAAAGGACCAATACAAGACCTTGGCCGTTGGCTTTTAGATGAGGCAAAATTGACACCGAGCGATCATTTTTATTGACCCGGCGTCTGAGATTGTCGCTGCTCGATTTAGCTGGCTGGGTGGTTTCTAGAACGTAAAACTTTTAGGTCTAACAAAACGTGAAACTCTGGTTGCAGCGTTGTTCGAATGGGTGCAAGCACAGCTGTAGCCGATAATACCGCTAGAATCAAAGAAGTGTTTTGGGAAAACTCGGAATGGTAACAACCATTGTAGAAAAACTTCCGTGTGCCATTGCAATTTGCACTTGGGTTTCCTTGAATCCAAATCGAGTGTAGAAATCCACGGCAGTAGGTCTCACTGTACACCAGAGGTAGCTTGAGCCAGCGACAGACGCGGCGCCAATCACAGCTTTGATCAGCGCCGTGCCAACACCTTGTCTCTGTGACGATTCAAGTACCGCCATGGCCCGCAAGCGATGGCCTAAATCTGAACGTTCCGCCAGTGGCTCAACAAACAAAGAAGCGACACCGACCAGGCTGCCAGCGACAAAAAAACCGAAGTGACGCGTTGTTGCATCGTCATCTCCGGGCAAAATACTCACCTCCGCCGAGTCTGCGAAATGAAGGACAGAATGCCTGATCGCTAGCACATGCCCCGATGAGATTTCTCGAATTTGGTTAGTTTGGACCATCACTCTTCAATAGCAACGTCGTACGCAATCCTCAGACACCGACCACATTCGTACCTTGATTCAGAAGGTCGACTTAGTTTTAATCCCAATACAAATCACACGGATGATGCTCGTGCATTTTTCCATCATTTGATATAAGTGGCAATTCAAGCTGTAAAGCCGTTGCGACAATAGCTCGATCAAAAGGGTCGGTGTGGTAAGTCAGCCCGAAAAAGTGTTTTACAGTATCGACCTCAAATGGTGCCGGAATAAAAGCTGGATACATGAAAAGCTCGTCAACCCATTTTGCAAATGGCTTCGTTAGCTTGACCGAATCACTTTCGATAAGCATGGCCAACTCCCAGAGAACAGGAGTTGGCACATAAATGCTCGTCTTTTTACTGTCTACAGCAGCATCAAAAGCTTGGGAAGCCTTTGTACTCAGTTTCGCCTTATTGCCGCAAAAGTAATAAATAAGCGGGTGAGTGTCTGTAACTAAGAACTCAGCGTTCACAGATTACCCGCTGATTTATCTACTGAGGCGTTGAAAAAACCGGCTATTTTTGCGCTTGCAGCATCAAGGTCCGAATTGATTACAACCGATCCCATCAAGTTGGGTACCATTGGCTTCACATGACCCGCATGTGCACGAGCTTTTGCCGTCAGAGCAACATAGTTTTGATAGCTCAGAAGAACTGCAACTGGCTCGTCGTGGTCGGTTATTTCAACTGCAGAATTTGCCGAGCAGAGGCTATCTACAAGCGAAAAAAACTCTTTTCGTGCCTGCGTTTTTCCAACAGTTTGAGCTGTCAGCCCTAAAGCTGCTGTTTGCTTTTCCGTTAAATTAGCCATATACTCGCCCATTCGGGAACTGTACACAAATAGTGTACACAAATCGATTACGATTGACAAGTGCAGTGGTGGCTGTGGACATTTAGACTGCCCGCATTTAACGTTTTAGTGCGACTCTCCTGGTGGATTGCCGGGTGGAATCGGTGGCGGTGGGCAGTTTGGCAGCGGCGAGGTGAATTGCCACTGCGCAACTTCAGAGTCGCAAGCGCGGGCTGAGCCGTCTGGGTTTGTCTGGCCCTGAGCGCGTGAGCAGTCAAGCACGTTGCCTTCAGACTCGGGGTCGCCTGGCTTCGGTGGTTTGCGGCAATCTGACTGTGTCGAGTAGGCATTGTTGCGGGCCATAACCGACCAGTTGATTGTGCATGGGTTTGAGTTTGTCGGTGGTTCACGATAGACATTGAGAGCCTGATAGTTCAATTGGCCTCTCAATATCGACTGCGGATTCGTGGTGGCATTGGGACCATTATTGGCCGTGCTCACCAGAATCATGCCGTCACCAGCTGTAGAGTCACCGCGAACAATCATACGGAAGTTTCGTGTTTGCGATGATGGCACTACGCTCTGAGCGAATACCGGCTGGAAGACGCCAGTGACGTCTGTCATGGCGATATTGATGTTCGGCGGAACGGTTCCGCCTACGATGTACATCGAGCTGGAAACCCAGTCCTTTGAGCCTCTGGCATTGCTGACCTGGCCGGTGGGCACAGGGTCAGTGCCTTCGATTGCGCCATCGGTAGCGGCAGTTTTAGGAGTGAAGAAAGGAATACTACGGGCGAGAAGGAAGTCTCCAGTTTTGTTTTTCTTAGTGCCCATGGCTGTTACAGAGAGCAAATTGTTGACTATGGTGTCGGTAACACGCACGCCCATTTTGCCGTTGGTGGCGGCAATGGTGGCCCGGTCGACTACTGCCTGATATCTGTTTACCAGAGCTTGAGCAGCGTCGACAGCTTGCTGAGCTGCACGTACTTGACTGTCGTCGTTATCATTATTAGCCTGTGCCAGTGCCCTAGCAAGCGCTGCTTGAGCTTGTGTCAGTGCAGCTTGGGCTTGTGCAAGAAGCGGACGATATTTGGTCAGTACTCTCTGAGCCGCAGCATCAGTTTCATTGGAGATGCGTTTGGTCTCGAGCAATTCGGTTTCAAGGTCATACAGGTCTTTAACGGGGTTTCCATCAGTAGTGGTGGCATTGCCGCGACTATCCATGCCGGTTGCAAGCGTGGTGCTTTGTGCAGCCCAGGCCAGCTGTTGCGGCACGCTGGCTTGCATTCTGAATGTGTACGCCTGGTCTACATAAACTTGACTGTTTGACGCGTTGAAGTTGACCAGTGAGCGCGGGTCTCTTCCTGGAATCATAGAAGTATTGGCATCAACGAGATTGAAGATGGCACCATATACATTGTTCGGATCACCAACTGGCGGCCGTTGAGCGTAAGCAGGTTGTTCGAGGAAGGAGCTGGCGATATTGCCATACTTGCGGGACGGAAGGACTGCAACGTTCTGACCAATCGGCGAGTTGCGCATGTCCAGGTTGCGCAGTGCTCTGGTTACTGATTCGATGTTCGGCTTGATGCCTTCATTTTTCAACCAGTCATAAACGAAAAGAGACAGAGAAACACTTGGATTGTCGCCGGTACGACCCATATAATCTGCACGAGTGATACCACCCGAGCCGGGGAAGGCGCCACCACTGGCGGTGAAGTAACCTCCGTTGCCACTCCAGGGAACGCTGGAACCGCCTTGGCCTATGGTGGCAACTTGCGATGCGTTCATGATAGCCAGAGGAGTAACTAAATTGCTGGTGAACGGAGCGGGGCTGCCGACAGCCGGCATACCTTGCGGAAACTCGATGCGGAGAATGCCTGATGTGGCTGCCAGTCTCGGGCCTCCCATCTGCGCGCATGCTGTTGAACTAACTATTCCTGATGGCAGAGTGGCATTCTGTCCGCTTTGTGGCGCGACAGCATTGGCGCGTTCACGGGCTGTGAGTTTTACAACCGCAGGAATAACCGCTGCATTTGCGGCCACGCCTTCAAACATTCCCTTGTCGACCAGTCTTACTTGCTCTGCAAGGTTGGACAGCATTACCGGACCGACCGGGGTTGGAATTTCAACTTTGGCTCTGTAGAAGCGAGTGCCGTTAACTTGTGCCTGAAATAAGGTGTTTCCGCCAAGACCGTCCATGGCGGCAGGATTGGGGCAGGGTGTATTGGTGACACCTGAGGTGCCGAAGGCTGTGCGCAGATCGCCCACTTCGATGGTGAAGTCGGCGGGGGTGAGGTCTTTGTAGCCGCCCGACGAGCGGCGGTTATTAGCGTTGTAAGCTGTGGCGGCAGTTTGCAAAAGATTGTTGCCTGTAATGGTTTTACCATCAGCATCTTGTGCACTTCCACCTGCCATATAAAGTCTCATAGCATCGGCGAGGTTGCGTGCGGCAGAACGGGCGGTGGCCAGATCTTGGGACGCCGCTGCCAGCATGGTGGTGTTATTGAGCTGCTGGGCAACGAGAGCGTCGAGGCGTACCGTTGCCATTACAGTGTTGATAGAAACAACCGGGCGTTGCTCGAGGCCGGCCATGCCGTACTGGTCGATTACGCCAACCCTGCCGATGCGCGGGTCGAGAATAGTGACCTTCTGCACATCTTTGGCCACCGCAATTGCTGCGGCGTCGACAGAATTTTGCGCTTGCTTTTGATAGCCGAAAAGCTGTTGATAGTTGAGGGCAATAAAGCCGACAACCACCACAACGACCATAAATGCTGCAATTCCATAGACGAGCGTACTACCTGATTGGGTTCTCTTCATGTTGAAAAACTCTCTCAAAACGATCGAGAAAAGAGTATGCTCTGCGCAATCACCTCTTCTCACAGTAAATTAGATTCTGTCAAACATAATGCAATCTGGCGATTTTGGCAACTTAATCAGCTTCTATATTGCCGTTTTGCTTGATTAACCGTAGCTTGCAGTGAAGTTTTAGCGCTGCGTCAACTGCATAATGTAGGGACCAGCCAGGATGAGCACAACGATAAGCACAAGGTTGAAGGCCAGCACAACAGAAAGCAGGCTCGTACCAATCATGAGCTGCCATGCCACAAGGGCGTGCCGCATCGACATGACGCGCAGAATGCCGAAGCGACTGATGACGAAGAGTAAGGCGGCGGCAAAGAAAAGCAGATCGGCGAGAATGTAGCACCAGAGCGCCAGTTCTTTTGGGCCGAAGAACGGAATGGAAAGACAGATAAAGGCACCCACAATCGAGGCCTTGAGAATCTTTGCGCTGTTTCGGTCGCCAGCGCGAATCTGAATCGAGGGCTCTTTGCTGGCCTTGCGGACATAAGCGTAAGATTCCTGGAAGGCGCTCCAATTCGAGATACGCTTGCTTTCTACACTAGATAATTCTGCTGGTTGCTTGTCAGCTTCTTCTGTCATGACAGTTGTGTCTAACCTATTCTATGAAATGTACTATCTTTATCAACGGGCTGCCTATAACGGCACGATCTGCGGTGCCATCACCGCAGTCAGCGGAAACGACTGCTGCGAGGTCAGGGGCACCTGAGCGGGCAAGATACCCGGAATGGTTGCAGGCAATGTGTAATCGATTTGAGTGCGCACTTCGACGCGGCCTTCGAAGCTACCGCCTAAAAGCATATTCGTGGGCCGTTTAAAATCATTCGAGAGAGATACCTGCACAAGGCGTGGACCGATTATGTAACCATCGAGATGCTGCATCTTGGTGACGACCGAGTTGGCACGCTGCCTGATCGGGCTAGACGCCGGTAGAGCGCCTGCGCCATCGGCTGCGATCGGTTGAATGACCGATGCAGCGCGAGCGGCGTCACGGCAGGCATTGTCGTTCAGTGTCGCTGCCAGGTAAAAGACAATCAGGTCGACAATAAGCAGGAAGATTGGAATAAGCACAATCAATCCGGCAGCAAGCTCCACCAGCTGCTGACCTTCGATGCTCCTTTCTCTTCGCTGCCCCATTTGTTTGCTCCAGTTTCCCACTAACCACAATTTGCCAATAATACCTAGATGGCGATACCTTCCTAGATGGCGATACCTTCAGGATGCTCCACGGCACATGTAGACTGACTCTGCACCTGGAAAGCGAACGGAAACAACACCGGCGTAATTGTATAGCGCGCGTCGACTACGTAGGTGTAGGAATAGCGTTCTTGATCAATGGCAACATTGGTACCGACAGCGACATCGAAGGGTTCGGGCGTGCCGCCATCTAGCACTCTGAAAGTACGAAGTGTCATGCCGGCAGCTGTCCTTGGCAGTATGCCACCAAATTGTCCTAGAGGACCGGCCAGAATTTGTTCTGTGACTCGCTGCATTGCCGCTCTGGCGGCACTGCGAGTTTGTGACGAGCCGGCTTCGCGGGCCGCGGCTTGCGCCGCAAAGTTCAAGGTGGCGTATCCAGTCAGCAACGAGAAAGTCGAAATCATGAAGAAGATGACAATGGTCATAACAAAGAGTGCGAGCGGACTCTCAGCCAGTGAACTGGCTGTGACGCTTCGCCCTTTGAAGCACTTTTGGAAAAATTGGACTGTCGGCAACTTATACCTGTATTAAATTAACGGCGCAAAAGAACACTCATCCTCTAGTCTATTTACCAATAGAGATACAAGAGTTAACCATAAATTCAATTCTCATTTCTGCATGTGTTGAAGCTTCGACCATTGGGTAGTAGTGCTTGAGTTTAATTAGTGCCTGAGTTCAAATAGTGAGTCAAAAATCAGAAGCAATAAGAATCTTTCAACGCAAGGCTGTACAGCTTAGTGCCGTGGCCGGTATTTTCATTCTCGTGCAGGTAGCCTGGACGGTTTATAGCGACGCTCCGCTACCGCCATTTCTGCAAAATCTTGTTCCATCGAGTTCGCCCACTCTTACATCAACCGCCAGAAAGCGTGTTGACCCTAGCGATAACCGCGGCCAACCTATCAACGGCTTGAGCGCACGCCAGCTGGCTGCCTTCGAAGAAGGCAAAGTGCTGTTCAAAAAGAAATTTACTGTTAGAGAAGGGCTCGGCCCGCTCTTTAACGGTCAGAGCTGTTTTGAATGTCATGGCCAGCCTTCTGACGCAGTAGGCGGAGAAGGGCGTGACAATTCGAGTACCAGCATCGTCAATTTCGCCAGACGCATACCGACCTCGCCCAAAGCCAAACAACCGATGTGCGACGTCATTGAAATGATGGGCAAACGCGACGTCGATTTTTTCCTCGAACGCGGCGGCCCGAGTATGCAAAAGCGTTCAATCACGACTGAAAATCCAGATCTGTTGCCGTTTGATATTCAGGTCGAAGCTGACATGATTCCACCTGAAGCCGACATCATATCGCCACGACATTCGCCACCACTATTTGGGGATGGCCTAATCGACAATATCGCTGACGCCGACATCATCGCCAATGCCATTAAACAGAACATCGAAAATCCAGCCATGGCCGGTCGACCAATTTCTGCTGTTGACCGCTATACCGAGGCACCACGGGTGGGGCGCTTTGGCTGGAAGAATCAAAACGTCAATCTGTTCAACTTCACAACCGGAGCCATGAATATCGAACTTGGCCTGACCACTTATCTCAGCGCCACTGAAAATTCATCGCAATCATTCGGTATTTTCCCTAAAGAAGTCTATCAAGTGATACCAGTTGGGCCGAATGATAAAGGCGAAATTCTGGTCAAACTCAATTATTTCCAGGCTCTACTTGCGCCGCCCAAACGCGGCGAGATCACCGAGCAGGTAAAGCGCGGTGAAAAACTATTCAGCAGCTTGAATTGTGCATTTTGCCACCAACCTTCTATGGTGACTGCACCTAGTGGCTATGTAGTTGATCCAGATAGCCCATTGCCAAATTTGAAATACCTCAAACTCGACGCTCTGTCTAATCAGAAATTCTATCCTTATTCAGATTTCCTGGTACACCAGATGGGCAAGAAGTTGGCTGACGGCATTCCCCAAGAAGGCGCTCGCGGTGGAGAATGGCGCACCACTCCTCTCTGGGGTTTGCGCTTCAAAAAATTCTTGCTGCATGACGGCCGCACGCGTGTGGTGCACGACGCCATCATGACCCACGGCGGTCAGTCAGAAAAATCGAAAAACGACTATTCCCTTTTGCCTAAACAAGAGCAAGAAGATTTGCTTGCTTTTCTCAATTCACTTTAGGCGCAACCGGTGGTTTTAGTTGAAGAAGGTTCTTAGCGAATTTCTTTGCCCACCAGAACTGATTCGAAGTTCGTCGACTTTTTGCAATCTTTTGGAATGGTGAAAGCGATTTTTCGACACCAGGAATTACAACAGCACTGTTATTTTCACTGCCTATTGTTGGGAAGTCCCCCCTCCGATACGAGGTTTTACCATGTTAGAAAATCACGAAGCGACCGTCACGAAGAACGCACTTACTAGTAACGAAAAACAGATTTCACTGCTCGAGAGCACCTACGACAACACTGACGGCGGCGGAAAAGGCAAACCAAACAAGCCAGTCGGCGGCACCGGTGAAGGTGCTATCGCCACGGCCGGACTGCCGAAAGTAGAAATCGTTGACGGCGGAAAAGTTTCAGGAGCGGCTCAACCAGCTCTTTCTGACGCAGGCAAACCAAGCAAGGCCGGTAAAGCACACGCTGACCATGCCGCTGTTCCTAACGGCGGCGGTGCTGTGCAAAGTGTCGGCCCTAATGAAATGGACGGGCGCATGGACTCTTCCGCAACTGAGCTACAGTTCAAATACTCAAAAGTAGAATCATCACCCAAGGCGCTGACAATGTTCGGCAATGATGAACTCGATCTCGACGGCAATGGTTTCGTCAACAGAACCGAGTTAGATAGAAAGCGCGAAGAACTACTTAAGCTCGACGAAAAACAGCTTGGCAAATCAAAAGAAACTACCCTTAAACTACAAGCCGTCAATTACATGATTGCTGACTATGACAAGCTGCGCGTCGCCCACGATGACGAGTACTTCTCCGAAGATAGCGGCATTTCGATTCACGACCTTGCCAGCACCGTATCTGATGTCAACCGCACCAAGCGCCCGCACTAGTAACTTCGACTGTTTAGCAATGATGGTGAAGCCACCACCCACGGTTCGGCTTCGCCAACTTTGCTTTTCCAACTGCCTTGCCACCAACTATTGTCCATTGCCTAGAAACTCCCAGTACATTACAATGTCATACAGTAAGCTCTAGATGCGGACGATTGAATGGACCAGCCAGTTTAATCCTTGCCCGGTTGCAAAATACACCATTGACGCTCGACGACCTTCTATCTAAGCCAGAGATCCAAGAATGTCTTGAGTCAAAGTTCATTTGATCTGCGACTAGAAACAATCAACAGTAGCCGATAATGGGTCACCCAACAAAGACAAACCAACAATGAACACTATTTTTCTCGGGCTTCTTGCCGTATTAGTCTCAACGCTTTTGGCAGTCGGCGGTATGCTGATAGTCCGAAAGAGAGTTGGTACCAAAGCCTTGACTTTGAATCACGAAGTCGCCGGTTATCTACTTTCTGTGGTGGGCACGCTTTATGCTGTTCTCCTCGGCTTTGTCGTTGTCGACGCAATGGAACACACTCAAGAAATCCGTGTTCTGGTGGAACAAGAAGCCAGCGGCCTGGCCAACATTTTTTTGTGCTCCAATGGATTGGCAAAGGAAAAACGAGAATCAATTCAAAGAAATTGCGATCAGTATGCAGAATGCGTAATCAATGACGAATGGCTAGCCATGAGCCAAGGGAAATACAGTCCGAAATCATTCACTCTCGCTTGGTCGCTATGGAAAGACATTACCACTTACAAGCCTGACACAGAAGGCGAAAAGGCGATTCACCAACAGTTAGTGTCCGAGATTTGCAACATGACTAACAATCGTAGAACGAGAATAGTCAATGCAACGCACGGGATAAATCCACTGATGTGGACTGTACTGATCGTCGGTGGTGTTCTGACAGTCATATTCACATATTTCTTCTCAGTTGAAGATCTAAAAGCGCAAATACTAATGACAGTTCTGGTAGCGCTTACACTTTCATTGAACATTCTGCTGGTTTTCGTTTTCAGTAATCCTTTCGCCGGTGACTGCGTGATAAAGCCCGATGCCTTCAAGCTCGATCGAATGATTTTTAGGAATTTCGCAAACGGGGTTGTGCCAGAAATTTGAATCTCCCTGGCAAAAGGGGTTAGAGTTCTCATCCTGTTTCGGCTCGTTCCTATGCTGTGTGCACTATACATATGGCGGTTATTTGGTTAGCGAACCTACTCACTGAACTGGAGTCGTGGGCGTGTCTAACGCTATTGATATAAGTCTATGCAAGCGTTCGCAGTTAAGGTATCGATTATCAAATTGTTGCCGGCCAGTTGTCGTATAGACACTGTAAATGGTCGTGCCTGTTTTATAATACTTCTCTACGTCAATTTCCACGATGTCATTCCAAGGAACTGAGACTGTCTTATTTTTAGACGTAAAGGTTAGTCCATCTGCATTGGCGACGATGAGGCCTTTGCCAGGATGAGCGATAAAAACCGCGAATATGATCGCAAACACGAAGATAATAGGACCTAGGTACAGGCCAGAACCGCCTGTGGTCATTATCATCACACCCAAACCAACAAAAATTGCAGCAAGCAGGTAAGAGAGTGGCCTGGTACCAGGTACGGGCACAAGTTCGAACTGTTCTTGTTGAATCCGGACAATTTTGATTCCTTGCTGCCAATTTGTTTTCAGCTCATCTGGCCCCTTAGACCTATAAAACCGGATTACGCCAAAAACTGGCGCAATGAAGCGATAGAAGAATGCCACCGCCGTGAACAGTATCCAGGCCAGAGGAATTAAAAGAATTCCAGGCCCGATGACACTGTAAGGAAAAATCAGAGCAAGCAGGGCCATGAACAATACGAAGAGGAATGCTATGTCTAACTTCGTGA
>CASBPX010000093.1 GCA_949127735.1 Candidatus Obscuribacterales bacterium
CTGTCTCAGTTTTTGCTTGACTAACGGCAGCGGCAGAAACAGCAGGGTCAGGAGTGGTGTCACGCAAGGCCGGCATTTCACCGGATGTCTGACTAGTTTCAGTCTGGCCTTGTACAGCCACCGCCTCCGTCTCCGGTTGGGGCACTGCCCGCGGTGCAGCATCTGCTTTAGCTGCAGGCAAAGTTTCTGTCAGATCTGTTTCAATAGTCGGTACTTTTAAAGCCGAGCTCGTCACCAGAGGCTTAATGCCGCCAACCAGCCCCTTCAGCTCGGAAGCGTTACCTTTGCGCGGTCCCCACTCTGCATCATCTTTCTTTGGTGCTTCAATTTTTTGCGCCATCATGGCATCGGCATACTGAGCGTAGGCATCGGTAGTAGCAGTGTTAGCCACTGCCTGTTCAACCGCAGCCGTTACCGGTTGGGCAAATTCTTCATTCAATCCCAGCGCCAGAGCACCGTCTTCCATGCGCAATGCCGGTTTAACTTTCGTACTGATCGCCAGGTCGAAAGTGACGCGTACTGTCGGTTGCGGCTGGTTAATCAACGTAGCGAAACGCACTTTGCTCACACCGGGTAAAACTTTAGTCACAGCTGCTGAAATCTGATCGGCGCTGGCCAGACTGGTCATATCCATGGAAGCGCCCGGTAGGTCCATAATCAGACGATGATTGGGCACCGGCATTTCAAACAATTTTGGCGAGGGAGTCTTTGCGCCGTCAGTGGCAAATTCAAAAATTACTTTACGATTGGCATCAACTGAGACCTTCCTTAGAGCAGTGGTGGCAACGTCGTCGGCAAAGGAAACGCTAGTCAAACCAGCCATGGCATTAAGACCAACTGCCAGACTTAAACTGACCAGTGCTCTTTGCAAGGGCAGAAAAATCACTTGTCTACCGGTGGCTGATGACCCTAAATTTTTGCTCTCAGACATTGCCGTCGCACTCCCCACAAATTTCGCAATCACAGCGGCCAGTTTACCTAAAAGATGCACTACTTTGGCAGTTGATCCGTTTAAGTTAGAGCGCATTTTAAGTAGAGAAGGTTAAACTAATAGACAAAGTCGTATGATGTAGCGGCTTTAGAACCCACTATGAAACTGATCTCAGGGAAGTTTAATGCCTCAGTCCAGGCGCAATTCATTCAATTTCAAAAATAACATTGCTCTCAATCTTGTTTGGCTGACTTTGTTGTTCACAGCAAACACAGAGCTTCAACCGGCTCACGCTCGGCGTGACAACCTGCCCGAACCCGCGGCGGTTATGCCTGCTAGCGACATACTGGTTACTCCCCCAGGTGAAGAAGCTTATTTCCCTGTGCGACCAGACGGTCAACCATTCCTTGTAAATATTGATACCACCGTAAATTTGACTGATCGCATCAGCGGTTTCTATTACGATCCTAAGTTTCGCGGCGAGGTCTGGGCGCCATTCGATCAGGTCAGTTTGATTGAGCGCGCCACCAGAATGATGTCTACTTGGCCTGAATATGACCAGTTCAGCATCTATCGCAAATTGAACGGCGTGCATAAATTCTTTGAAAAGTATTCGGGTTATGGCCCCTAGCTTGTATGTAATTTGTGAGTAGTATGAACAACAATTCAAATTCAGATTCAAATCTTAGACTTGACCACATAGCCATTGCCGTCAATTCGCTTGAAGAGGCTTTGCCCTTCTATGAAGGTTTAGGGCTGACCCGGCTGGAAATAGAAGTTGTAGAAGACCAGGGCGTAAGAGTAGCTAAGCTCGACATTGGCAATACGCATATCGAGCTCTTAGAGCCGCTTTCGGCCGAAACACCCGTGGGCAAGTTTATTAGCCAGAAGGGCCCTGGTTTGCATCATATTTGTATTGGTGTGGCAAACATAGAAGATAACCTCTGCCAGCTCAAGAGTCGCGGCACAAAAATGATTAACGAAACAGCCAAAATCGGGGCAGGTGGCGCCAAAATTGCCTTTGTGCACCCGAAAGCCACCGGTGGAGTGCTTCTCGAACTTTCGCAGCCCCAGGCCGAATAGTTTCGGCAATCCATAACTTTCACAAAGATTGATGTTTTTGTCTGTTTTAGCCGCTGGCAGGCCGGGCTCTGCTACATTTAATTTCCGATTACATTGGAGGCGCATCCATGCCAGTTATGACCGAACTTTCAAGAATTGAAAAAGCCCTGGGCAAAGAGGCTTCCTTCTTTTTAGAACACAAGAGCACAAGTATTCCTAAAGAGCATCTGCATTTGCCAGGACCAGATTTTGTTGATCGCGTCGCCATGATCTCCGATCGTTCGCCTCGTGTGCTGCAAAGCCTGCAAACACTTTTCAACACAGGCCGCCTGGCGAATACTGGCTACCTGTCCATTCTCCCTGTTGACCAGGGTATCGAGCACTCAGCCGGAGCTTCTTTCGCCAAGAATCCCATTTATTTTGATGGCGAAAATATTGTCAAATTAGCCATTGAAGGTGGCTGCAACGCTGTCGCTTCCACCTTTGGCGTCCTTGGTTCGGTTTCGCGCAAATATGCTCACAAAATTCCTTTCATTGCCAAACTCAACCACAATGAGTTCTTGAGCTATCCAAACGGCTACGACCAGATTATGTTTGGTTCAGTCAAACAAGCATGGGATCTTGGAGCCGTCGCAGTTGGAGCCACCATTTATTTTGGTTCGGCTGAATCAACCAGACAGATTCAAGAAGTTTCAGAAGCTTTCCAGGAAGCTCACGAATATGGCATGGCTACCATTCTCTGGTGCTATCTACGCAATAGCGCCTTCAAAGTGGGCGATATTGATTATTCACTCGCTTCCGATTTGAGCGGACAGGCCAATCATCTAGGTGTCACCATCCAAGCCGATATCATCAAGCAAAAATTGCCTGAAAATAACGGCGGTTATAACGCTCTTAAATACGGCAAAACAGACGCTCGCGTTTATAGCGAATTGACTACAGACCATCCTATTGATTTGACTCGCTATCAAGTCGCCAACTGCTATATGGGCAGACAGGGCTTGATTAACTCAGGTGGCGCATCTGGTGCCAATGATCTCGAGCAAGCAGTAATGACAGCCGTTGTTAACAAGCGCGCAGGTGGCACCGGTCTCATTTCTGGACGCAAAGCGTTCCAGAAACCAATGCAAGACGGAGTTGAGTTACTTAACGCAATTCAAGATGTTTACTTGTGCCAACAAGTCACCATTGCCTAAGAACTAACTGGTTAGGTCTAATCGGATAAACCGTTAGGTTCAGCCTGATAAGCCAAATCTAGAATGCAATAGGGCCCCAAAAGGGCCCTATTTTTTTGGCTTGCAAATTGCTTTTGTGTATCCTTCAGTAGTCAATAATTTAATTTCGCTGACGATTGAAAAAGTAAACGGAACCTTCTGATACAGTTCTCTGTCACAAGGCTGGAGCGGTCCTGCTTAAAATCGGGCTTAGAGCTGATTGAAGTCATAAAGGAATCCCGCGTTAGTTTCTTGATGAGGTCGGATGCTTTAAGTGAATACATACGTTTCTGAGTTGCCTATCGGCGAAATATTAGTTAAGGCCGGCCTGGTCTCTCAAACTCAAGTCGATGAAGCTGTAAAAGACGCCGGCTCCCGACAAAGACTGATTGGCAAAACCTTAGTCGCTCGCGGTTGGCTAAAGCCAGAACAACTGCGTGCCGCGCTGCAAGCTCAATCGCTTTTGAGAGACGGTCTGGTTGATTCGTTTAAAGCGTTGAAGGCTCTGGGAATCGCTTGCAATTTCGACAAATCATTTGAAGATGCGCTACAAGAAATTTTGCCCCACTCCGTAGGTGATGGTAACGCAGAGACTACATGCAAACTGGGCGCAATGCTCGTGTGCGCAGGCATTTTAGATGAAGAAGTAATGGAGCAAGCGCATGCGCGCAGTTTAGAAAGGGGTGAGCCACTAGGGGTGGTGCTGGTGGCCGAAGGCTTGCTGACTGAAAACTACCTTGACGCAGCTCTTGAGTTGCAAGTGCGTGTGCGCGACGGTATGTTCTCTCGAGAGCAGGCAATTGCTGCATTGAAGCAAGATCCACGACGCTTGCTCGACATGATTGCGCCCAATATGAAAGCCGATGAAGGCCTTAAACTTAAAACTAAAGCTGCAATACGCCTGGGCGAGCTATTGATGCGCGCTGGGATAGTCAGCCAGTCTGATGTGATGCAAGCCCTGGAACTATCTCTTGCTCATGGTCATCCTATTGGTGAAATGCTGGTAGCTCGCGGTTTCGTTACTCGCGCCTTGTTAGATGCTGCCCTTTCGTTGCAAAGAATGATCACGGCTTCCCACCTCACTATTGGCGATGCTAC
>CASBPX010000094.1 GCA_949127735.1 Candidatus Obscuribacterales bacterium
CAGATCTCCCGGGGTAAGTTCGATCTCTTTCCTCACACACTCGCCGGATCTACAACCCCAGCCCTTGATGACTATGCGCTTCGCAATCATTGGCTTGCTCGCGCGACTGGGTATGCCTCAGTATCCGATTTCTGTTCGTCGAGTCGTGAGTTTGCACCACGCTTCCTTCAGACATTGCCTCGCGACTTTGCCCTTGCGCGTTGCTAACACTTCACCGTCATCAGGTTGTGAAAAGGACTTCCACCTCCTAGATATCGAACATGCCCGGCACACCAAAAAAAGTGAGCTACTGACGATCAGTAGCTCAGATTGAACAATAAACAATTTGGTTAGACAACTTATGCTAGATCAACAATCGCAGGCAAAGTGAATCTCTGCAGGCGAAGTAAAATTGATACTAAATATAGTGCCTACGGCGAGCCATGCGGTTGAGCGAATCTTGTGATGCAAGAGACTCTCTTCCTTCTGGCGTCAATTCACTATGGGAGCGACCATCCTTTTCAATTAACTTATAGAGACAACAACCGAAACACACAACGACAAAAGCAAGAAGCAGTACCTGCCAGGTTGCTTTTGCGACCACAAAACATGCGAGCGCAACAACAACCATAGCAAGGATCGTCGTGATCGGCTCCCGGGCGTGAGCCATATCCGAACCTCCCATAGAGAGAAATATTCAATTTTTAGCAGTGGATATACAATACAACACCAGTCAATATCAGTTCGACAATACAACTGGTAGGAAGCTCATGGCCGGCCGCATACAAGAATTTATAAGGCATTCGAGCATAATGCTTTATCAGATACCGCCACTCTAAAAAGAGCTGCGGCGACCGATAAAACATAGTTGTAATGGTGGTATCACCACAGGTGGCATCAGGCAAATGTCACTCTACTGAGAGAATCACCAGCTCTACACCATCAAGCCACTGCCTTCGGCCCACTTCAGGCCTTGAGGCAGCTCCTGATTAGCATACTCGAGGTGCAATACCCGCCGATTTTTCGGATTTACAGATAGTGAAGAACTGCCAAGGAAGCCAGACCTAACATCTTCTAGCTCTCTATCATCAACTACTGCCTCTACTAAAACAAAACCGTTTTTCTCAATCGCTTCTGCTGTCGAATCATGCATGCTAATTAAAAAAATCTACGGAGCAGCGGCGGGTGCAGCAACACCCGGTTGCGCCAGCTCTTGCATTTTTACACTGGTCCAGTCGCCACCTTCCGAATACTTGACTTGTAGAACTCTTACTTTCATGCCTACCACACTGGGGTGAAGAGTAAAATCTCTTTTCCACTTGTGGCCTTTGGTACCGCCGGCAGGTACAAAAGCGCTGTCCACCGCGTGGAAAGAACCTCTATCGACACCTTCGGCATCAATAAAACGCACTCTAAACTTGACAGCAGAGATGGAACGTTGGCTTATATTCTTGTAGTCTGCATAAATGCGCGAAGACATTGGTGCGTCGAACGGGTCGAGATCCAGTTCGCAACGCATCGAAGCCACTTCTACGGGGCATTCACCCTCAGTTACAAATTCGCAGCTCAAATTTCGAACTTTTTGACCCGATTGTGCGTATACAAATGAAAGGGGTAACGCCATGACTGAGAAAAGCAAAATCGCAAAACCAACCAGCAAGGTAAGCAAAAACCTTGCGCTGGCTGCCTTGATGACTTTTACTGGCCTCATCGGCGCTCTCCTTTTGGCGTCCTTACCGCAAGCCCTGGCTGATAAAGAAACGAAACCCTTCTCTTTGACCATATTACATACTAATGACATTCATGCCCACGATCAGCCCTTCCAAGACAGGGGTAAAATTGTAGGGGGTATGGCCAGATTAGGCCATTTAGTGCGCCAGCTAAGAAAAGAAAATAGCGCGCACACTATTGTCGCTGACGCCGGCGACATTTTTCAGGGCACGGCTTTTTTCACGCGCTACAAAGGCGAGGTGGAAGTGGAACTGCTCAATTTGATTGGCTACGATGTTTATACAATCGGCAATCATGAATTTGACGAGGGTGGCATCAATCTGGCCGATCAGCTGGCCAAGGCACATTTTGATGTGCTCAGTTGCAATCTTGACGCCACGGCTTTGCCTCAACTGAAAAAAATCATTAAACCATCTGTTATTAGAACCATCAGTGGGCAGAAAGTAGCCTTCGTCGGTGCCATCACTCCCGATATTGAAACTCTGTCGCTTAACCGCGATGGTGTCGAACTAAAACGCGGCCGGCCGCTTCAACCTGACAGTAGAGACGACCTCAGTTGGGTCAGCCCGATTAAAGATGAAGTTGAAAGAGTAGCGGCCGAGGGCGTAAATAAAATCGTTCTCGTTACCCACTGCGGCCTTGAAGCCGATAAAATTCTCGCCAGTCAAATTCCGCAAGTTGATGCCATTATTGGCGGCCACAGTCACACGCGACTGGCTGCAGCGGTGATGGTGACGCATGATGACGGCAGCCATACGATGATTGTGCAAACTGGCAACTATGGTCGCAATTTAGGCAAATTACATCTGGTTTTCGACCATAGCGGAGTGATAAACGCTGCTGCTACTCGTTATCAATTGCTGCCCATAACACCTGCTATTCCCGAAGACAAAGATATAAAAGATTATTTGGAGCGCAAAGGCGAACCCCTTAAGAACCTGCGAGATACAGTAGTTAGCGTTGCCAGCAAAGATTTCGACAACAATTTTCGCGGTATGAAAACAGACTCTGCCCTGGGTGATCTAATTTGCGATTCATTCTATGAAGCCGGAAAAGCCGACGGCGCGCAGATCACATTTGAAAATCGCGGTGGCATTCGCTCTCGCATCGAACAAGGCAATATTACTTTAGAAAAGATTGAAGAATTACTGCCTTTCGAAAACCATCTGGTTTTTGCCGATATCAGCGGCGAGCGACTGAAGAAGACACTTGAACATAGCGTGGGTGGGTCTACCGGCGGTAAATTCTTAGATGTGCACGGATTGAAATTCGCCTACGACAGCGATCGAAAATTCGGGGACCGCATTGTTTTCATGCTGGCTCAAAAAGCTGGCGAGTGGCAAGAAGTCAGCCCTGCAGACACGTATAGAATCGGCATGACCGATTATTCGTTTAAAGGTGGAGAGGGTTATCAGTTCCCCGATGCAAAAAATATCAAATTTACGGAGCTGAAACTTAATGAATATCTCAAACGTTATTTGCAAAGTCATCCGCATATAAAACCCAAATACGGCGATCGCATTGCCTGGGTAAACGGCACATTGCTTCAGTCGCTACTGAGTGACGATTTCTCCAGCAGTAACAGTTTCAATCACTGCACCAATATCAAAGTGTCGATTTATACGGCAGACAAAATGGGCGTCAGCACTGTATTTAGTGACGGCCATGTCGTTGGCACGAGCCAGGGTGAATCGGAAAAACGCAAGCCGATAGTATTGCCTTTAGAAAATGCTGAAGAAATTGGAAAAGATATTGCTGCTAAACATTTTGCTGCGGCCTTGAGAAAAAATGACCTGACGAAGAAACTGAAAAAATATGTGGCCCTGGTTGTACGCGGAGAGAATCATCCGCCCCACAAGACTGATGCCACACCGGTTTATACGTCAAGTAAAATCATTCAAGCTGTGAGCTACCCAATATTGCAAACCGACTTTGTCAATGCTTTTCACACCGCTGGGGCCGCAACAAGTGCAAGATGACTTTTATGATCAAATGGCCGCCAACTACCATCTGATATTTGAAGATTGGCAGGCCTCAATTGCTGGCCAGGGAAAAATCTTAGCAAAGCTTTTAAAGCCGCCTGACCAGTTAGGAAATGTGCTTGATTGCGCCTGCGGCATCGGCACCCAAACTTTGGCCCTGGCATTGAACGGTTACAAAGTTGAGGGCTCCGACCTTTCTCTTGCAGAGGTGAAACGAGCCGGGAGAGAAGCCGATTTGCGCGGTCTTGCCATTAATTTTCGCGTTGATGACATGCGCACTCTTGCCACCGCATCGAAAGGTAGCTACGGTGCGGTTATTGCCTTCGATAATGCTATTCCACACCTTGATAGTGACGCCGAAATTTTGCAGGCGCTCCAGGCCATGCGTCGAAGTTTAGAGAGTGGCGGCAGTTTGTTAATCAGCCTGCGTGATTATGGCCCATTGATGAAGACGCAATCTAAGGCAACTGAGCCAGCTTTTTTCCTCGACGGAAAAAGGCGACGTATTGTGCATCAAGTCTGGGATTGGCAAGACGAACGAAGATACACAGTGCATTTATTTATTACCAGACAAGTGAACGAACCGACGACTCCCTGGCGAACCGACCATTTCCAAGGCAACTACCGTGCGGTTACACCGATAGAAGTAGCAGCTTTAGCGACTCAAGCCGGCTTTGACCATGTGCAAATTCTCGAACCGAGCAATACTGGCTTTTATCAACCGATAGTCAAGGGCATCGCCCCCTGACTCTGCCGGCCCTATTGCTGCTTGAGCCGCTCCAGCAATATTTTATTCAACAGCTGCTGTGCCGCTTCCAACTGCAAATCTTTCTGACCACGCTCAACTAATGACGTATGTATCTCCACGTCAGGCATCACACCAGAACCCTCAAGGTTAACGCCATTCTTATCAGGCTCCGAATCAGGTCCTGATACTGCTAAATAAATGGCCGTGCGTTCGTCTATAGGAAAAAGACGACCACCAACAACTGCGCCCGCAGTTTTCTCACCCACAAGCTGCGCTCGACCTGTTTGTTTTAAGCTAAATGCCATAAGTTCTTTGCCACTGCGGACGCCACCATTAATTAGTGCCACCACTGGCTTATCATAAAACATATACGACGGAGACGAAAATCCCTTCCTAGATTTGCCCCTAAAAGCCGGATAGCCTTTGGCTGGACGATAGAAATAATCCAGATCGTCGAAAAAGGCAGCACCGTAACCGTCTCTCAAATCTAAAATTAAACCGTCAGTGTTATGAATATTCTCACCGCTCAAAATCTCTTCAAAGAGATCGTGAGCAGCACTTCCGCCGCACCAGAAGTGAATGTAAGCAAACTTGCCCGGGGCGTTTGCAGCTTCTGCAACTTTTGAATCAATGCGCACGCTCTTTTTTAAAGCTTGAATATAAGTACCATAGTCTTCTTTCAATTGCGGAATCAAGCGCACAGTGATCTTTCGGTCTCCCCGGCGAATCAAAATTTCAGTTGAACTCTTAGAGCTACCGGCAAAAGATAATTGGCCAACAAATGGATGCCCATTGACTGAAACAATCTCGTCACCAATTTTGAGACCGGCCTGGGAAGCCGGCGAATCATCAAGAATGTAGCGAATTTGTCTAAATTTAGCATTGACGCCACCAGTGATGGCACCAGTAAAATCAATTTTGGGCGGCTGACGATGATGTTTGCGGTGGAGATAATCACCAAACAAAGAGTGCAGGAAATAAAAGGTCTCATCATTGACGGTAGTAAACTGGCAGTGGCTGGAATGCAACTCTGCCATCAGCAGATTAATATTGTCGGTCAGCTCTTGCAGATTTTTTGAAGATTCGATGGCTGGACGCATTTTTGCTACTGCGGCCGGCCACACGGCTGAAGCTACTGTGGCATCATAAAAGTTTTGGCGCACAATAGCATCGATTCTATCAAGGGTGGTTTTGCAATATTGTGGCGTTACTCGATACTGTTCACTACAGCGACTCTGCAAATCGCCCTCACCATTTCGCAGAGAAATTTTCGTAAATTTCTCTGCACTTTGGCTCCTTGTTTCAGCGCCATGGGCGGCCACCGGTGCGGCGATTAATATGCCGACCAGTGAGATCACAGATACGGCAGCCAGCAATTTAAATTTGAGCAATTTCCCACCCGAGTCTGTTTTCACATGCGGCTTTTTTGCAATTCATCAAGATTAAGCTTAGCATCGCTAAAATCAGGCTTGACCTTTAGAGCCTCTTTATATTCAATTTCCGCTTGATCTTTATTGCCCATTTGCATCAAAGCCACTCCCAGATTATTGTGAGCCATGGCCGATTTAGGATCACCTTTGATCGCTTCGCGATAGTGCGAAACGGCCTCTGCTAATTGCCCTTGCTTTTGTAAAAGTAAAGCCAAATTATAGTGGGCATCACTATAATGAGGATCAATATGCAAGGCCTTGCGAAATTCCTCCAAAGCTTTTTTCATATCCCCTTGACTCAAATAAGTGACACCAAGGCTGGTATGAGCTTGGGCGTAACCCAGGTTGCGCTGAGCTTCCGGGCTATCAGGATTAATCTTCAATGCTTGTTGAAAGCAAGCAATCGCTTCCGGATACTTCCCTAAACTGCTGTAGACAACGCCTAGGTTGTTGTGAGCTTCAGGAAAATCTGGTTCGGCAGCAATGGCCAGGCGATACTCTTGAATGGCGCGATCATTGTCTCCTGAAGCCGCCATCAGGCGGGCTAAACTGTAGTGGGCGGCGGCATTTTTATCATCTAACTGAATCGCCCGCTCATAGCCCTCAGTGGCCGGCCGTAACTGGCCCAAACGCTCCAGGGCTATGGCCAAATTATATTGATATTCACTATTATTGTTGGCCTGACTGAGGGCCTGCTCAAAAGCTTTGGCCGCTGGGTCATACTGGCCCTGATCAAAAAGCGCGACCCCTAAATCAAAACGTGCTTCGGTAAAATTGCCATCTAGTTTTAGGGCCTTTTGATATTGCCCTAAGGCCTCATCAATTTTGCCCTGGCGATGATAGATTTTGCCGAGCAGAGTGAGGGCGGCAGCACTCTCACCCTGCTTCAAAATGACACGACTAACCAGCCCTGAAGCGTCACTATATTTTTTTGCCAAATAAGCCTGATTTGCCCGCTGCAGCGCTTCACTGTCACCACCGGTGGCACCAAACGCGCTCGCGGCAACGACAAAGCAAGAGTTGAAAATCGAGATGGCTAATAATGAAAGCTTGATAGAATTCTTGCCTGAATTCTTGATTGAAAACTTGACTGAATTCTTGGCCATTCTGGCAGAGTCCAAAATATTATCCCCTTGCAACCTTAAATTGCCCCTTTGACTCAGTATAACGATCCAATTAGGCTATGCTATAAGGCGTGATCAAGAATATTATTTTCAATGTTACGCCTGACCGACGCGCCCGCGCTTTGGCAGTTGCTTTAGCTTTGAGCTTCTTGCCTCAGCTCGTGCCCATTACCCCTGCCCTGGCGAAAAAAAAAGCAAAGCCCAGTGAGGCCGTTGAGGTTGAAAAACCAAAAGAGCCTGACGATCCTGGTTGCCCTTCTTGTTTGGCTACCGGCAGCAGTTTGTTTGCGAAAGGTAAAACTCTTGAGGCCGCCGAATATTTGCGCAGCTGGCTAGATAAATGTCCTAACAATTTGCAGTTGCGATTGATTCTCCATACGGTCTTAATGCGCCTACCCAAGGGCAAAGAAGAAGCTTTAGCCATAGCCAAACAAGCCATAGCTATCGCTCCCGACTCGATGCTGGCTCACCTGCAGGCGGCCATGGCATTGCTCACTATGGGCAACACCACAGGAGCAGCAGCGGAATTTGAAAAAGTGGTGGCAATCGATCCTACGAACTATGATGCCTGGCTTTCTTTATCAGATCTCTATGCTGGTCTGAACGAAGGTGCCAAAGCGCAGGAAGCGTCTGCCAAAGCAGTGAGCCTGAGCCCATCGAATAAACAAGCGCGAGTCAGCACACTATTGACTATGAACCGGGCCGGCAATGTTAGCGGTGTGCACAATCAATTCAAACAATTACTCAATAATTCTGAAGTACCAATAGAGGGCTTCATTGACGTGGGCGATCAGGCTCTTAATTTGGGTTATTATCAGGAAGCAAATCAATTTTTCAATCGCTTTTGTGAGCAATTTCCAAAAGCAAGCAGCGGCAGATACAAGCAACTGTTAGCCATGTATCTGAACGGTGACAATCAGACTTGTCTTGATGGTTTGATTGAAGACGCCAATAATTTGAGAGTGAGCGATTCTACAAGTGCGCTTCTAGCATTAGAAGCTCTATGTAATATTACCTCCGGCCAAACCAATAAGGCGCGCGACCTGGTTAATACCGCTAACATGATTGACGGCAAGCAAGCACTGGTACCGTTTGCTCAAGGTTATTTGGCATATAAAGACGGTAATTACAGAGAAGCTCGCGGTGCGCTGACAAGTTCGGGCAACAAAGAAAAAAGCCTTTTTCCGGCAAAGCTGCTGGTGGCAAGAATAATTTTAAAAAATGGCGAAGCGCTGGAAGCCGCTGCTGCCGCCCATGAATTGCGCAAAGCGCCTGGCGTAAGCGCTCAAGCACTGGCTCTCGAATTAACCGCCGCCTTGCGCCAGGACGAAGTCAGCAAAAGCGCTCTGGCAGCCCTTAAAGATGAAGTGGTTCGCAGTCTGGCGGCCTTGACCGAAAGCAATAGCGAAAAATACAAACGCGCCGCACTGCATTTAGCACTCTTGCGTTATGCGCTCTTTGAAAACAACATTGGTGACGCGAAAGCTAATCTGACTAAAGCCGCAGCCTACAATCGCGACGAAGAAGTGATTTTGGCAGAAGCTGATGTTGCACTGGCTGAGGACAACCAGCAAGCGGCACAAGACGCCCTTGAACAAGCGCTCTTGATTGCCCCCGGTGATATCGAAGTCTTGAGCCGATTGGGAATAATACTGACAAAGGCCGGGCAGTCACGGGGTGAAACATTACTTTTAAAAGCAGCAAGTGCAGGAACGCTTAGTGCGCAAGCCAGTTTTACCCTGGCAGGCTTACTCGAAAAAAAGGGGAAAAGCCAGGAAGCAGAAAAGCTTTTTCGCCAGAGTCTTGAGAACGGCTTAAGCGGCCCGGATAAGCTAATTGCTAAAGACGCTCTGACAAAATTTACCAAAAATTTTGCACCAGCAAAAACTGCCAATCCGTTAAAAGTAGAAAAAATAGAAAAATTACCGGCTCACTAATTCTGACTAGGGAAAAACATGGTCGTCACCAAACAAGCTGATACATTCGAATCTATCAATCCGGCCACAAAGCAATCGATGGGCCGTGCGCCACTTATGGGCGAAAACGAAGTCAATGCCGCCGTTGATGTGGCCTGGAAAACTTTCGAGCA
>CASBPX010000095.1 GCA_949127735.1 Candidatus Obscuribacterales bacterium
ACTCGCCCGTAATCCCAATTAAAGATAAAAAAGTCCTAGAAACTAAAAAAGTGCTGAAAGTCGCTTTGCTTACTTCGGAGGTCCTCTTTTAAACCACCTGTGCTCGCCGGGCTCTTACCTTTTTTAAAAATTGGGCACAACACATCTAGTATTCACTAGAGCGCTGAGGACAATATGCAGAACCTCAATGAGGGAGATGAAAGTAATGACGCCTTCGATGTTTTGCAAGTGGCTTTTCGAATTTACAGCGCCGATAAATCACCCAATCGTAAGGAATGCTTGAAAAAGCTGGCAGCGGATTATCCGGGTATGAATGAGCGCCAGTATGCCGACGCCTGGGGGCGGGTTGATCAGCTCTTTGAACAATCATGCAAGCTGGCTTTTCGTTGGGCCAATGAAAATCCAGCCGGTACAGAGATTGACGAAGAGATTATTGAAACCATTTTTCTCGATGAACTGGCGCGCAAGTGCCAAGGTTTTACCAAGGAACAATATAAATTCGCCCTCAATCGTGGCTTTGATCGAGGCATCTTCTAATCTAGCCATATTTGAGTTCGTGCTCAAGCCTTTCGCAAGCAATTGCTAGTTCGTCGTATAGATATGAATCGCTGTTGTCGGCAATGGGCAAATAGAATTTGCGCGTCTGCTCCAGATATCTTAATTGGAAGCCTTTATCAAGTAAGTTGCACGCATCTCTAACATTGTCGAGGCGATCGGCCAGTTTAACCAGTTTTGTTTCTACACTGGCCTGGGTAATACGCTCGTGATAAATTTTCAGCTTTTGTTCTTGCTCGGTTTTGTCTGTTTCTTTAAAAGTCGGTTTAGTCAGTATCGATACCATCATGGCGATGGGCCGGCCGAATTGCTCTTCGATTTGGGCGATGCTGACTTTGCCTTTGGAGGCTTCAACAGTGTCGTGCAGCAGGGCAGCAGCCACGGCAATGGGCTCACGCAGCTCTAATTCTTCGGTGATAATCAACGCCACGCGCATAGGATGCACAATATACGGAGCCCCTTCATTGCGATTTTCGCGCGTTGGTTTGCGGCTTTGTTTAGCATGGGTTTCTTCGGCCAACGTAAGGGCCTTGGCCAACATTACCTTATCTAAAACCCGGAATTGTTCAATAGATAAGAGTAGCCTGTGCCTGAGCGTGCCGGCTAGCTTATTCAGTGGTTGCGGAGTTGGAGTTGCCGGCATGTTTCGAAAACTTCTATCGTGATGGATACTTTGACTATGCCCCAAATTTGACGTCTCTATACACGTATTACAAGATGTAGTTGCGCTGGTCGAAAAAAATTTGCTGGGTGAGGAATGTAGTTTTGGCCCGCCTATGAATTTTTACAACTCATAAGTTGTTTTTTGCTACAACCTACAGGTTGTAAAATTTCGTAAGGCAAGAAACTCGTAAGGCAAGAAAAAGGAGGGACAAACACTACGGTGTGTTTGCCCCTCCTATCCTTCAGAAATTACTTTTTCTTGTTGCGCTTCTCTTTCTTTTTCGACTTCTTCTTCTTGTCTTTCTTCGCCTTGGGCTGGGGGACTGCGCAAGCGTCACCAGCTACTGGCTTAGTTTCGGCCGGTTGAGGGGAAGTCGGATCTGGCGATTTGCCATCACCACCTTGAGTGCCCAGAGGCGAATCGAGGGGAATGGGCCGATCTTCTTGGTCCACAGCAACGAAAATGGCTTCGCCTTCGGTCACCGGAATCACTTCGCCGCGGCGTTCAGCTTCCACCTTGACGCGGATGGTTACTGAAGTACGGCCGGTTTTGATGACGTCGGCCCAGAAGGTAAGAATGTCACCAACTTTTACCGGCCGATTGAAGATTACTTCTTTCATGCAGACGGTGACAGTACGGTGATGAGTGACGGCTCGCGCGGCAACGCCGGCGGCAATATCGATGTTGGAAAGAATAACGCCGCCGAAAATGTTGCCCGAAGGATTGGTGTCCTTGGGAAACATAACCACGCGTATGGCAGGGCATTTGTTTTGACAGTTCATGTTTGAGTCTCCTGGAAATTTTTCAGGTTAAGAATGGTTTTTTGACCAGAAGAAATCAGTCGCCGCGAGCACGTCGGACACGCGCAATGAGGTCGAGCAGTGAAGTTTCTGTGCGGCGAGAGCGGGTATAAGTAGGCACAGCGCAAAGAATGCACTGCTCGGCATAAAGCTCCTTAAGAGCCTTAATGCCGTTGGCCTGAATTTTTGCCGCTACTTTACGCAAGTCTTTATCAGGCAGTTGTGAGCTCTGTTCGAGAGCCAACAAAGAAGCGGCAACGATATGTCGCGCCTCACTCTCACCGCTATCGAACTTGGCGCCGCCAATAGTGGCAGCGAGGTTGTTGACGATGGTTTGGTCAAAGTCGGTCCAGGTCAAAACTTCTTTGAGCGAGCGGTTAGCCAAGCAGGGTAGTGCGGTGTTTAAGGCCGCATTAACCAGCACAGGAACCAGAGCTTTGACTTCGGCATACGGCAAGGTGACTAATTCGCTGCCATCACCTGTGGTGAATGAGAAAGTGCCGCCAAAAGTAGAGGCTTGATTGAGACGGCTGGAAAGATCGGCTACGTAATTGTTGCCATTTTTCAAATCAAGCAGACGCACCGCTTCGATGGCTGCCATGGCGCGAATTACGTCAGACGGATGGGCGTCGTAGAGCCCTTTTTCAATCAATTTGCCATCGCTGCTCAATAGACCGTTTTTGTTCTCGGCGCTAAAATAGAGCATCAATCCATTGACGAACATTGGTCCGAAGTTGAGCACTCCGGCCATATCTGCGGCAAGTTCAAGGGAGAACGTGCGAGCCAGATGTTTGAAAAATTCTTCGCTGCTGAGATCGCGTTTGCGACTCGATGGCAAGACCAGATGGGCCACGCGTTTGCTGATTTTGGTGCCCTGACTGAGTTTTCCTGTGGTAAACGCATCGGCTACTGCAGCTTCAAGTGCGTCGGCCATGTCGATACCAAAACCATTGAGAATGGAGTGGATACCGTGCCCGCCAACTTCGTGTCCATCAAGCACCCAGAGAGGCAAACATGCCATTTGCACGGCGGGTTTGGAGACCAGCGAAAGCGGCATTTCTCTAGACGGCACCACTGTGTATGGCCCTACGCCCGGTTCATCCACGAAAAATCCCAGCGGATCTAGATCTGGCCAACTGCCTGAACCCTGATTGAGCTGGTCGATTTTATCGTCGCTGATGAAGCGCTGATAGAGATTGCTGGCCAGAGCCAGATAAGCTTTGAGTTCAGCTTCGTGATTGTTGGAGCGCAATTGCACGATCGGGGCAGCCAGAACTTTGAAAGCTTCTTGCAACTGTGAAAATACTTGCTTGCGTTTGAGAATATTGCGCAGGCTTGTGTTTTTCAAAGTTGGTTCGGCTTGTTCTGCGGCTCGAATCAAAATATTGACGTAAGCAGCATGGTAACGCGAAGGCAAGAGTGCAAGACCGGCGTCGGCGGTGTCTTTGTAAATGGCGACGTCAGCGGTTGGGGTAAAAGGATTTGGCACTGAAACAGGCATAGCAAGCCGACTGCGTATCAGTTTGACCATCGCTGCGAAATTGCCAAAACCAGGGTACGAAAGGCCTTTGCCTTCCGCAGGGTTACTTTTATTCATTGTTTTTCTCCGCTCTGCGGTAGTGAGTGCTCACGCAGTCAGCGCGGGCAAAAAATAAGAAATGGTAATCAGTGGCTTAGAAGGCGGCCTTTGATATAACTTGGGGAATTAGAGAGAAATGGTCCTATCAAGCTATTAAGTTCATGATGGTGATTACAAGCGCTCATTTATTTCTTCAGATAAATCATTTCCTTGCATTTGTCTTGGCAACAGCTTTATGCATCTTGTCAGCTTGAATTCGTCTTTAGCATCTCAGTTAAAGCCGAAAGATTAGCGTACTTGCGCTATCGCTTGGAAACGCCTCAGTCGAAGCCAGATCAATTTGGTATAGTCAGATAGTGGAAATGAGAGATTAGCAGTGCCAGAAGCAGACCAAAATCTACCAGACTCGTTGCCTGCACCAGATGCGGTGCCCGGCTCTGAAGCTAAAGGGGCAGACGCGACGGAAGCAACGCCATCCAGTACGGCGCCGGAAGCAGTGCAATCTTCAACTGAATCTTCAACTGTACCGGCGACTGAACCGGCTTCTTCAGCCCCTTTCGCTAATCCGCCTCTACCCCCGGTTTCAGGCAAGCGTGGCCATCCCCTAATTTTGCTTTTGCTGGCTGTAGCTGGAACTCTTGTTGTAATTGTGATCGGTTGCAATATTTTTGATAAGGAACTGCCTTATTTTCTCGTCAATCTCGACCCTCTGCTTGATCAATCATTGCGCTATAAACCGGCCAACGCTATCACTTCTAAAGACTGGCGCAATGAGCTGCTTGTAGAGCAGAATATCTGGGTCAGTGAAGTTAACAAAATCAGACTGGGTCAAGCTACCGCCAAGCCTGATATGTTCAAGCGCGATTACCTATTTTATCTAGCCGATTCTTATTTCCGCGACGATCCACACTTTATGGAGGCTAAAGCGGCTTATCTGGCCGGCAACAATGAACCACGGGTGCCTCACACACCAGGTTACGATCTGAGTGACGGTGAGCTGGCCAAAAAGATCGGCTATTGCTGTCTCCGACTCGGTCAATTTACAGAAGCAGAGCAGTATTTGCACAAGGCGATAAAAATTGCCGAGCAAAACAAAAATCCGAAATTGGCAATTGAGTCTGCCGGCGCTATCAATTATTGCACCGATCTTTTGATTGAGTGTGCCATCAGGCAGAACCACCTTGCTGAAGCGGAATCTCTGTTAAAAGAGCGCATGAAGCGCATATCTCTGACGGATCTTAATCACTGTGTCGAGAACTATTTACTGTTCAACAACGCTCTTTTGCTGGAGAAAAAAGGTGACGCAGCGGACGCTGAAATCTTCTATCAAAAAGCTCTCGCTCAAGAAGCGCTGGATGACAAAAACAGGGGTGTGGTAGTTGGTTCGCTCAACGATAACAACCGAATGCTCGCGTATATTTTACGTGAATATTCCCGCTTTCTCCGCAGTCAGAAGAAAGTCGCCGAAGCTTACGCAATGATGGATCGGGCCTGCATAATCGGCAATAACAATCCGTAGCATTTCTTCCGATATCGGAAAAAACTCGTGACATGTTTGCAACGCTTCGCGCGGTTATCGCACTTGACAAGTCTCGGCTGGCCATTCTTGGGGCATGCCATAGCTGTGGTGATGGAGGTCTTAACTGAATTGGGCTAAGTTCTAACTAATTGGCTTTATAACCGATGAAATCAAGAGCTTCTTTTTAGTAAGCCTAGATATCCTTCCTCTTCACTTCCAGATCAAAAGCAATTATCTAAGCAATTCGACAGCGCTCACTTTCACACCAATCGCGTAGCCCAAAAGGCGCCGCTGTTGTTGCACGTGTTGACGCTCGTCGAACTTTGATCCGTAAGGCCAGTGATAGCGGTGGAAAGAAACAATGTCCTTATGGACGCTAGGACATCTCGGTCTTAGTTAACTAGGGGTTCACCTCAAATGGAAACCAAAACAAGCATTTTTAGCCCATCTCTCTGGCGCAGCGTCGGAAAGCTGGCTAAGCCTTTCTTTACTTCTCGGGATGTGTCAGAAGTGACCGTTCCTTTCACGGGTTCGCGCATCAAATTCAACATTCAGGAGCGTGTTAAAGCGTGGGGCCTCGTTGTCCTGCTCTTCCTCTTCCTGGTGGGTGTGAACAAGATGAACGCCATGATCAATGGCGCTTACGGCGACTTTCAGAACGCTCTTCCCGACGCTGCCAAAGACGGCAGTCTGGCGGCTGTGGCCTGGAATAGTCTGTACTTCCTTGCCGGCATTTTCATCGCCGCGGTTCCAGTTGTAGTCATCTACGCCTGGCTGCGCAGTTTGCTGGTTATTACCTGGCGCAAGTGGCTGAGTGAGTTCATGCTCAAGCAGTACTTCTCCGACCGTAATTACTACCGCATCTCCACCACCTCTCTGGTGGATAACCCCGACGAGCGTATTGCCAATGACGTGGAAGGTTTCGTTGGTGGTGCGTTGACTCTGGTGCTGGCTGTGGTTGACGCCGTCGTCACCCTGTTTTTCTTCACCCAAATTCTCTATGGTCTGTCACATTCGTTGACTGCTGTGGCAATTCTGTACTCCACTTTCGGCACCCTGATCTCGGTCTGGTTGTCGGTGAGGCTGATTCGCTTCAAGTACAACCAGCAGCGTCTTGAGGCAGACTACCGTTTCAGTTTGATCAACGTGCGTAACAACGTCGAGCCCATCGCCTTCTACCAGGGCGAAAAGGCCGAATGGAAGCAGCTTTTGCAGCGCTTTCATGCCGCCATTAAAAACAACATGTCGCTGATCGGATATCAGCGGCGGGTGAGTTTCTTCACCACGTGGTTCGACTACTTTGTCGCCATCGTACCGTTCGCCATCATCCTGCCGATCTACTTGCACGGCGACGTCAAAATCGGCGCCTTTACCCAGGCCAACATGGCTTTCGGTCAGGTGCTCGGCGCGCTGGCGATTGTGGTTTCTCAAATTGGCACCATCAGTTCGTTTGCTGCCTATGTCACTCGTTTGATGGGGTTGAGCAATGCACTGAACGCCAAAGACCTGGCAGATACTGATGGCCACACCGCCATCACCACCACCATCGGCAGCAAGATTGCCCTCAACAACGTCAGCCTGTCGACGCCTGACTATAAGCGTCTGCTGGCCAAGGGTGTGAC
>CASBPX010000096.1 GCA_949127735.1 Candidatus Obscuribacterales bacterium
AATGGACTCAATCTGCGCAGTCCGCGTGGTCGAACTTCTTCCACTTCTGTCATCAAATCGACTTCTACTTCCTGGCCTTCACGAGTGCGTTTAGCCACAGAAACATCAAGACCGATAGATTGCAGTTCGCGAACCAGCACTTTGAATGACTCAGGAATTCCAGGACGTCTCAGGTTTTCACCCTTAACGATTGATTCATAAGCTTTCGAGCGGCCGTTAACGTCATCTGATTTGATGGTGAGCATTTCTTGCAGAGAGTAGCCGGCGCCGAAGGCTTCAAGCGCCCAGCATTCCATTTCTCCCAGACGCTGACCACCAAATTGCGCTTTACCACCCAGCGGTTGCTGTGTAACCAAGCTGTAAGGACCAGTTGAACGAGCGTGAATTTTATCGTCCACCAAGTGAACCAGTTTCATCATGTAGATTTTGCCTACCGATACTGGATTTTCGAAAGCGTCGCCGGAGCGGCCATCATATAAGGTGACTTTTCCGTCATCGCCAATCCAATCGAAGCCTGTCATCGCTTTGCCTTTGACGACTTCGCGGTTGACGCTCATATAAGAAGCTTCTTTTTCGTACATTTCGTCGAATGGTGGCACTTCATAACGCTGGTTAGTCAGCATTGCTGCTAATCCAAGAAGCGTCTCGAAAGTCTGACCGACGTTCATCCGGCTTGGTACGCCAAGTGGATTAAGAACGATGTCGACAGGTGTACCGTCAGGCAAGAATGGCATGTCTTCTGTTGGCAGAATTTTCGCGACGATACCCTTGTTACCGTGGCGGCCCGCAACTTTGTCGCCCACTGAAACTTTACGTTTCTGAGCGATATAGACGCGCACCACTTTGTTAGCAACAGGTGGCAGTTCGTCACCTTTTTCGCGGTCGAAGACTTTAACGTCTACAACGCGTCCGCCTTCTCCGTGCGGCACTCTTAATGAGTTGTCGCGCACGTCGCGTGCTTTTTCGCCGAAGATTGCTCGCAGAAGTTTTTCTTCAGGAGGATGCTCGGATTCACCTTTAGGAGTGATTTTGCCCACGAGAATATCGTCAGGATAAACTCTTGAACCGATGCGCACGATACCGTTTTCATCAAGGTGGCGCAAAGATTCTTCCGAGACGTTTGGCACTTCACGGGTGATTTCTTCAGGACCAAGTTTGGTTGAGCGAGCATCGATTTCTAGTTTTTCGATGTGAATGGAGGTCAACACATCTTCGAAAACCAGTCGCTGGCTAATGAGAATGGCATCTTCAAAGTTGTAGCCTTCCCATGGCATAAAGGCCACGAGCAGGTTACGACCTACAGACAGTTCACCAGTATTGGTGGCAGCACCGTCGGCAATGACATCACCAGGTTTGCAGTCGTCGCCAACACGCAAAATTGGTTTCTGGTTCAAGCAGGTATCTTGGTTGGAGCGCTGGAACTTAGACAGTCTGTATTTGACCAGTCGTTTGTCTTTGGTGCGGATATGTATAGATGTAGCGGAAACGTATTCTGCTTTACCTTCACAATCGGCCACGATCACCATGCCGGAGTCTCTGGCTGATTGACGTTCGATACCAGTTGTCACCAGCGGTCTTTCAGTACGCACCAGAGGTACAGACTGACGTTGCATGTTCGAACCCATGAGGGCGCGGTTGGCGTCATCATGCTCGAGGAATGGAATCAAAGCCGTTCCCACGGAAACAATTTGAATTGGGCTAACGCCCACATAGTCAACTTGTTCGGGGCCGGTTTCGATAAATTCTGCGCGGTAGCGCACAGGCACCAGTGGATGAACGAATGTACCGTCATCGTTAACGGGAGCGTCGCCAGGAGCGACTCTGTAGTTATCTTCTTCATCAGCAGTTAAGTAATGAATTTGATCGGTGACGATACCGCCTTCAACACGGCGATAAGGAGTTTCAATGAAACCGTAGGAGTTAACGCGAGCGTGAGTAGCCAGTGAGCCAATCAGACCAGCGTTAGGACCTTCAGGAGTTTCTACCGGACAGATGCGTCCGTAGTGGCTGGGGTGAATATCTCGAACAGCAAAGCCTGCGCGTTCACGAGACAAACCACCAGGTCCAAGAGCAGACAGTCTGCGCTTGTGTGTCAATTCTGCCAGAGGATTAGTCTGATCCATGAACTGAGACAACTGCGATGATCCGAAGAACTCGCGAATGGCAGCTACCAGTGGCTTGGTGTTAAGCAAGTTAGCTGGAGTGAGAGTGTCGGCATCTTGCAAAGTCATGCGCTCACGCACAATTCTTTCCAGACGGGTCAAACCAATTCTGAACTGGTTTTGCAAGAGCTCGCCCACAGATCTGATGCGGCGATTGCCTAAGTGGTCGATATCATCCACGTGACCTTCGTCATAGTGGAGGCCAATTAGATAATCAACAGCAGCGACTATGTCTTCTCTGGTGAGAGTACGTTGCGCTTCAGGCACAGACAGGCTGAGCTTTTTGTTGAGCTTATAACGACCAACGCGACCTAAGTCATAACGTTTGTCGTCGAAGAAACGGCTGTCGAGAATGCTCTGACCGCCAGCTACGGAAGGCGGATCGCCTGGACGCAGTTTGCGGTAGACCTCAATCAATGAATCTTCGCGTGTCTTGTTGGAATCCTTATCAAGAGTCTTCTTGAGAAATTCTTTATGACGGAAAAGACTTTCCATTTCACTGTCTGAGTAGCCCAGGGCACGCAGCAGTGTGGTGGCAGGAAGTTTTCTGTTTTTGTCAATCTTTACATAGATGATGTCGTTGACATCAGTCTCAAATTTCAGCCATGCGCCACGGTTGGGAATCAATGTAGCTGAGAATGTGCGCTTACCGTTCGTATCTACTTCCCTTTTATAGTAGATGCCAGGAGAGCGAACAATCTGAGAAACGATCACCCGCTCCGCTCCATTAATAATGAAGGTGCCGCGGTCGGTCATCATCGGAATGTCACCGACGTAAATCTCTTGTTCTTTGATTTCACCCATCTCGCGGTTGACGAGACGCATTTGAATGCGCAGCTTCTTGGTGAAGCTGGCGTCTAGAGCTCTTGCATCTTCAGGAGTCTTGGGCTTGTTAGGCTCAGTGTGATCCTCAAAATTGTAATTTGTCAGGAAATGGAGCTCCAGCCTTCCTGTGTAGTCCTTAATCGGACTGAAAGCCCGCAGTTCCTCTGCAAGACCTTCTTCGATAAACCATTTGAACGAACTTTTCTGAATTTCAGCGAGATCAGGTAAATCCGCGATGCGCGAAGATCCCGCCCCGAAGGTTCGGACGCGCTCAGACAACTCTAAAGCCATCGGTTACCTCTGTTGAGTGGCTGTACTCATATGCGTGCACATCTGTGCACAAGCGCAGTTGCGTGGGCAATTGCAGGCACAGGGCAGCAACTATACGTATTTGTCTCTTATATTGTCAATGCAAATGTAGGGAACTGTGACGTTCTTGGGCTCCTTGCAACTGCTATTAGAAGTTTTACACGATCCCCGAGCAGCTCGCCCGCTGAGGCATTGCTCCGCTTCATAAAATTTCATTAATAACTTTTGTTTTTCTTAATGCCCATGAAACTTACATAAGTTACTAAGATTGGCAGTTCACCTTGCTTTGGACGAACCTCGGCAATTGAGCAGCTCTATGGGGATGGAGCATCGCTGGTGTGGTGTGCGGTCTTCAAAACCGTTGCGGGGTAGATTTACGCTGCCCTGGGTGGGTTCGATTCCCACGCATCCCCGATCATTAGTGACTTTACGCCACCATGGATGACACCGCTTTTTTTATCGGCGCAGCCGATAATTGAGAACCTATTCGCCCCATGACATCACAGATGGTGACTGTTGGGGTCTTTACAAAGCTTTCAAAGTTCTCATAATTGTTATTGTGGTGCACATCAATTACTAAATCTAGAAAGACGGTTAACTGTGACTTTTCAAAATGGAACCTCGGACACTCATAGTACAAATGGAACGCAATCTGGAGGACTCAATATCGGCCTGCCGGAAACCATTTCAAATAATGCACGAGGTTCTATGGACATAAGCCTGCCCAACGCTCACAAGAACTGGCTCAACCAGTTTGCAGGTTACTTAGAAGTAGAACGCAACTACTCATCTCATACCATTCGCGCTTACATGAACGATCTCAAACAGCTGATTGGCAGTGATATCACTGCTAGTGCTGAAATTAGTTCTACAGGTGCTACAAATACTGCACGTGATACCAGTGTTGGTACCGCTACAGCAATCAATATTGCGCACGCGACTGATAATAATGATGATACTGTGGCTGATACCACAACTACTAGCGAAACCGGTTCTGGTTGGCTGGAAGCCGAAGGCCTGCGCGCTTATATTCGCCAAATTCAAGAACAATACTCAAGACCTACCGTAGCCAGAAAGATTTCGGCCATCCGTTCTTTCTATCGCTATTTAAGAAGAGAACAGTTAATCGACGAAGATCCGTCTAAACAAGTGCGTGGGCCTAAGCTCACTCGCCGTTTACCCGCCTGTCTCGACAAAGAAGAAATTGTTCGCCTGCTCATGTCTCCCGACACCAATTCGGTACTGGGAGTGCGCGACCGTGCCTTAATGGAAGCCCTCTACGCAACAGGCATGCGCGTTAGTGAACTATGCGGTTTGCGAGTGCAAGACTATAACCAGGAAGGCATGGAAATGCGCGTTCTGGGTAAAGGCGGCAAAGAGCGAGTTGTGTTACTCAACCAGAGTGCACACAGCTGGCTGAAAAAATATCTCAGCGAAACCTGGACCAAGCTTGCCGAAGGCCGCACGCCTCAGGCCGAACATCCACTCTTTGTCAGCCGTCAGGCCACAAGATTGTCTTCGCGCTCGGTACACAGAATCGTGATGAAATATGCCCTCAAGGCCGGTATCAACAAGCCAATCACCCCTCACACCTTGAGACACACCTTCGCCACCCACTTATTGGAAGGCGGAGCCGACCTGCGTGTAGTGCAAGACCTGCTCGGTCACACCACTATCAACACCACGCAGATCTATACCCATGTCAGCCTTGACCGCTTGCGGCGGGTTTACATGAACACCCATCCGCGTGCCTGATAGTTAAAGACGCCAGTCTGAAGCTTAGTTAATGAGAAAAAGCGGGCCAACGCAGGCTCGCTTTTTTTCTTTACCTGAATTTGACCGAAACTGAACCCTGGCGGCTTAATATATATAATGTCAGCGTCTGCTGCTGATTTAAAGATTAAAGAGTGAAAGAGTCAAAAGTGGCCAAGACTAATTCCAATCGAAGATCAGTCGCCAGGCGAAAAAACCAGGGAGCCTTGAGCAGTGCCGGCACCTGGATGAAACGTTCACTTGTGGTGGGCTTCGTTGTGTTGGCCGTGGGAATGGGTTATGGCGGTGCTTCTCTTTATAAACATGTTCAAGATTTGCCAGACATTACTATCGTAGAACGCTTCGAACCGATTGAAGCAATTCAAATTTTTGACAAACAAGACCACATGATTTGCACGGTAGAAGGTGATGAAGACCGGCGTGTAGTGCCGCTCAATCAAATCTCTACAAAGATGCAGCAGGCTATTCTCGCCGCCGAAGATCACCACTTTTACGAACACAACGGTATCAACTTTTATAGTATCGCCCGCGCCTCTATGGCCAACGCTGTCGCCGGTCACGTCAAAGAAGGCGGCTCAACAATCACCCAGCAGCTGGCTAAAAATCTGTTCTTCGCCGACGCCGGCCGCACTTATGATCGTAAAGTCAAAGAAGCCTACGTAGCCTGGAACCTGGAGCAGCACTACAGCAAAGAACGCATTCTCAGCATGTATCTCAACCAGGTTTATTTCGGCAACAACGCTTATGGTATTGAACGCGCCGCTTCCCGTTATTTTGATCGCAGCGCCGCACAACTATCACTGGCGCAAGCAGCTTTTCTTGCTGGTCTGGTTAAAGCTCCATCTGAACTAGGTCTGCCGCAAAACCGCGCAGCAGCATACAGCAGACAAAAAGAAATCATCGACAAAATGGTCGAGTATGGCTACATCTCGCAGACTCAAGCGACAGCAGCAAAAAAAGAAAAGCTTTCCTTTAAAAAAGGCACCAACTCGCTGCAAAAATATCCTTATTACATAAGCTATGTACTGCAGGTTTTGCGCGAACGCTTTAGTCAGGCAGAAATGCGGCGCCAGGGTCTGCGCGTTTACACAAATCTAGATCCGCTGGCTCAAGACTTAGCTGAGAAGACATTAAATGAAGGCATCAAAAAGGCACCAAAAGGTGTCACTCAGGGCGCTCTCGTTTCAGTGTCGGTGAGCGGCGGCGAAGTGGTGGCACTGGTAGGCGGCGTGGGAAATTTCTGGAAAAACCAGTTTAACCGCGCTACCAATATTCACACTGTGGGCTCATCATTCAAACCATTTGTTTACCTGACTGCATTTAGCAAAAATGTTTTGACGCCAGACAGCATCATCGATGATAGCCCCCTGGTGATAAAACAACCTTGGGGTTTACCTGCTTACGCACCGAAAAACTTTGACCATAAATTTTACGGCCGCATACCTGTTCGCCGTTGCCTCGCTCTTTCGCGCAACGTTCCGGCGGTTAAAGTCGGGCAAATGGTTGGCATGGAAAGCGTTGTAGAAACAGCCAGGTTAGCCGGTATCACAACTAAACTCGATCCTAATTTATCTCTTGCTCTTGGTAGTTCGGCTGCTTCACCTCTGGAGATGGCAGGCGCTTACTCGACTCTGGCACGCTTTGGTATTGCCATTAAGCCTCAAGTAATTCGCAAAATTGAAAACAACCGCGGCCAGGTCATCGAAGTATTTGATCCTAAAGCTGACCGCGCCTTTCAAGTTGAACCAGTGGCTCGTTTAGTTGAGTGCATGCAAGATTGCGTTAAATGGGGAACCGGCACCCAGGCCAAGTTAACAGACAGGCCTGTGGCAGGCAAAACCGGCACCGCGGATGAGGGCAAAGATATCTGGTTCATCGGCTTCACACCAGATATGGTGACTGCAGTCTGGGGCGGCAATGATGAAAACAAAGCTATCGAAGGAAGAAACGTCACTGGTGGCGTAATCATGGCAAAAATTTGGCATGACTATAATGAAGCTTTTTACAAGGCGAGGCCAACACCGCCGGGAAGCTTCATGGCACCGTCACCAATTTCGCCTGACGACATCAAAAAATCAGGCGATCAACTGGCTAAAAATCCTGATGCTCCACCGGCTGCTAAACCTTTAGAGGCGGCGACCACTGACCAGACCGATGGTGCTCCTCAGCCGGGCAACAATGAAAATGTCACTGATGTAACACCGGGTTCAGCCGGTTCAACAGTTTCGCCGGGCTCGCCAGTTTCACCTTCTACCGGCAGTTCTACACCGGCCTTTGCGCCAGCTTCAAACGGAACCACTGGCGATGCTCCTGCATTTGCTCCCGGCCCCGCGCCTGGGTCAGCACCAGTCTCAGCACCGACTCCATCGGCACCTACTCAGGCTTCGACTCCTGTTGCAACTCCAACTTCGGCACCTACTCCCAGTTCAGCTTCAACTCCCACGAGCACTGCAACAGATAAAGAAGGTAGCTCTGGTCGCTTGATGCCCTATGCAGCGCCCAGTCTCTGGTTGCCGGCCAATCCTAAAGACGGTGCCAGATAGTGTCGCAGTATGCCCCCAAACGCTCTCAGGCGCCCAGGGTCTGGCTGCTAGTGAGCGCCGCAGTACTGGCACTGTTATTTGCTGAAACCCGCTCAACTGGCCAGCGAAATTCTAATTTGTTTTTGAACGGCGACTCAG
>CASBPX010000097.1 GCA_949127735.1 Candidatus Obscuribacterales bacterium
AAAGAAGAGCGCATGCTCATGCACTTTAAAAATGATAACGTGGCTTTTGCCGAATTAAAAATTCGCTTTGCTGCCCCAACTTTGAAAGACGAATTCTATGCTCTGCTGCGCCGTCACGGCTTTAGTTTGCCGATGCCCGTGCCCCAAGATAGCGATACCGCAGAAGATGTCACAGCAATTGCAGAAAATGCCGCCCTGGAAGAAATTAGAGTTCAAGAACTTTGTCGGCTCTATCAAGAAGAAGATCTTGGTGAGCTCCATGACCTGGCGGAGACGCTAATTGATCTCGACGAACTGATTGCGCTCTGGCGCACGCATCACGTCACGGTGGTGGAGCGCATCATTGGTTTCAAAAGAGGCACTGGTGGCAGTGAAGGTGTGGCTTACTTACGCTCCACCCTGGTCAAACGCTGTTTTCAAGACCTCTGGAGCGTTCGCACAGCTTTAACATAAATTGCAAGTTTCGCTCTTCCTTAGGACTTAGTACCGTGCCTGAAAATAACCTTTTAGATCCTATCGATCACATTGCTATCGTCGTCACCGATTTAAAGAAAACCGTTGACTGGTATATGCAAACTTTTAAATGCGAAGTGGAATATCAGGACGAGACCTGGGCTTTTCTGCGCTTTGGCAATATCAAATTGGCATTTGTCTTACCAGAGCAACACCCTCCACATATTGCCCTCGTCAGTGCTCAAGCAGAATCATTCGGTGAGCTTAAGACTCACAGAGACGGCACGCGCTCAATATATGTTGACGACCCTTCAGGAAATAAACTAGAGATAATGGCCCAGCAATAAGCTTGGCGAGCTAGTGTGAAAGCCTGTGCTAGTCTGAATTAAGGAGTGTAAGGTGGATCAAAAAGCTCAGGCAATTGCCGACAAGACCAGCAACAAAATCTACGACACCATTATTATTGGCGCCGGCCTCGCTGGCCTCAGTTGTGCCAATGAGCTCTTAGAGAATGGCTTTTCTTTTTTGATTCTTGAATCTTCTGATGGCGTGGGAGGCCGTGTACGCAGCGATCATGTGGACGGTTTTATTCTTGATCGCGGTTTTCAAGTTTTTCTCACTGCTTATCCTGAAGCAGCTAGCCTTCTGGATTACCGGTCGTTGGACCTGAAACCGTTCTATGCAGGGGCATTAATTGCCACCGAGGATGGTTTCACACGTTTAAGTGATCCATTTAAAGATCCTTCGGCATTGCTCGCTGCTGTCTTCTCTAATATCTCTTCCATATCTGACAAGATGCGTATTGCCTATTTGCGCCAGAAGCTAATGGCCACCACAGTGGAAGAAATTTTTTCTCAAACCGATAAAACCATTTTGCAGGCACTGCAAGAAGATTATGGTTTCAGTGCCACCATCATCCATCGATTTTTCCGTCCATTTTTTGGCGGCATCACCCTTGACAATACTTTGTCAGGATCCAGGCGTATGTTCGATTTCGTATATAAGATGATGGCCGAAGGGCTGGTGACGTTACCCGCCCGGGGCATGAGCGAAATTCCGAATCAACTGGCGGCAAAATTGCCATCGCATACAGTTCGGCTCTCGAGCCGAGTGGCAAGCATTGACGTTGCCAGGTCACAGGTCGTACTGGCCAGTGGCGTGACCTTTCAGGCCCGCTCAATTGTTTTGGCCACCAGTGGACCAGATGCTCACAGACTCTTCCCCCGTGTACCGCTGCCCTCATCGCAAATGGCCACTTGCCTTTACTTTGCTGCACCCATTGCTCCCATCAAAGAGCCATTGTTGATGCTAAATGGAACTGCTGGCCCAATTAATAATCTGGCAGTGCTTACCAATGTGTCCAAAGCCTACGGACCTCCGGGGCAACATTTAATTTCGGTTACTACGGTGGGAGGTCCTGGTAGCGGCGACGCAGCAGAAGCGAAGCAGGGGGGCGACGGGGCAACGCCGTTTGACGGAACAGCCGAGGCTGACTTGATTGGCGCTGTAAAGGTCCAAATGCAATCATGGTTTGGCACGGAAGTTGAGCAGTGGCGCCATTTGAGAAGTTATCGTATTGCTCACGCACAGCCCAATCAGTGCCCACCCTGGTTACAGCCGGCCTCTAGGCCAATTAAACTATCGGCCGAGGGCAGCACCGCCGAAGCCAACAATATCTATGTTTGCGGCGATCACCGCGAGAATGCCTCAATTAACGGCGCATTGCGTTCAGGACGCCTAGTAGCGGAGGCCCTTAAAGCGGATTTGAAAATTGCCACGACGGTTTAGAACGCCCTTGATAGTTTCTTCCTTGCTATTATTGGCTTGAGTAACTTAACCTAGACCGATAATATGCCGTGACCAGTTCTCAAAAGAAATGACTTTCGAAGATCCCAACCAAGATTTTAATCAGCCCGCTAAAAAGAAAGTCTGCCCTGTTTGCAAGCGCGAGTTTCCGCCGGCTCAGGCCGTCTGTCCACATGACAAAAGCATGCTCATGTACGTTCAGAAAGACGAGCTAATCGGCACGATTCTCAATGACCGCTACCGTGTGCTTTCCGAAGTCGGCCGTGGCGGCATGAGTATTGTCTATAAAGGCCTGCACGAAATGATGGACCGCACGGTGGCCATCAAAATGCTGCAGACTCAACACGTCACCGATCAGCTAAGCATCAAACGTTTTCAACAGGAAGCTCAGGCAGCGTCGCATTTACAGCACCCACACGTAATTACGGTCTACGATTGCGGTGTGGTCGCCACCGGTCAGCCCTATATTGTGATGGATTTTCTGGAAGGACAGAGTCTTGCGGACGTAGTCAAACTGGAAAACTATATTGCTTATCAACGCGCCATTCCAATATTCATTTCGGCTACAGAAGCGCTGGAACACGCCCACCAGAAAGGTGTGATTCACCGCGATTTAAAGTCATCCAACATAATGCTCGTGGAAGTTGAAGGTAGACGCGACTTCGTTAAAGTGGTGGATTTCGGGATCGCCAAGTTGACCACAGCCTCGGGTAAGACACCGCAGAATCTCACCCAAACTGGTGAAATTTTCGGCAGCCCAATTTATATGAGCCCGGAGCAGTGTCTTGGTTTAAACCTTGATAGTCGCTCAGATATCTATTCCATGGGTGCGGTTTTATACGAGACCTTGACTGGCTTTCCGCCTTTGATGGGTGACACCATATACGCCACCATGAAAATGCACGTCTCGCAAATGCCCGAGCCCTTTAATAAAATGCGTCCTGACCTGCGCATACCGGAGCAGCTCGAGCGCGTTACTTTCAAAGCCCTGGCGAAAAAGCCTGAGCAGCGTTACCAGACAATGCAAGAGATGCGTGACGCTTTAGACCAGTGCGTGCGTACCCAGTACGAAACCGGCAGCGTGCCCAGTTTGATCAGCGCGCCGCCTTCAATGGGCTTTAGTACCAATCCTCATATTGAGAGCCGGCCGGGTGAGGCGGAAGATTTTGATCTTTCAGGCGGTTTGTTCGGAAATGAACCATCGCCAACTCAATCATCGGAACGCTCGCGAGAGAAGAATACCGGTCCATATATCTCGGGGCCTGACTCGCAAAAGAAAACCAGCAATACTAAAAACAGAAAAACCGGCTCAAGTAGCGGAGATGGTGCCAGGCAAACCGGGCGCCAAACCGGTAGAGAAACTGGCCGTGAAACAGGACGACAGGGCAAGGAAACAGGTCGTTCCACTGGGCGCGCCACTGGCCGACAAACAGGCGTGCGCAAACCAGCGCCCATCGACAAGAAAAAAAATAAGGCCCTAGCAATTAATATTGACTGGGCCAGATATATCAACAAGAAAGTGGTGCTGGCCGTCTTCGGTCTTGTGGTTGTGCCGGCGGTGATAACCGGCGTTGTTGTGGCTGCCAACCGAATGGGCAACGACAATCCCTTTTCGCTAACCAAAGTTTATGAAGGACCAATTTATTACTTGCGTCTTGCCACCAGAGATACTGAAAGTGGCCAGGATTTGCCTGGCATTATGTACCTTAAGCCAGCTAAATTAGTCAAAAATTCGAAAGATGCAGCGCCGGTCAAAGTGATGCTTGAGCAATTTAATATTGAAAATCATTTTGGCCAGCAGGATCGTTCAGACCAGAAACCTGGAGCCGTGTGGCGTATTAGTGGACATAAAGGTCCCAATAATTCAATATCGATTGATGAAGGCGACTATCAAGAACGCAACGACGTGCAGATTACACCGGCCAGACTGATATTGGAAGAGTTTCTAAAACAGCTAGCTCAGTCGCGGAAGCCAAACAGCACAACTCTTCAATTGGCTTATAACTGCTTGAGCGTAAACGCCAAAAAACGAGAAGACGCTGACCGATTTAAAGAAAAATACGGCAAAGATCCTGTCTTTAAACCTGGATTTAAACCTGATTCCATTGAGCCGTCGGCCTTTAAGGTTGGTGAAGTCACTCCCTCTTCTTTAACTTTTTATTTAAACGGAAAGTATCTTTTTGATAAATCAGAAATTTACCTGGCAAAAATGGTCTCAGAAGATCATGATTGGCGTGTGGAGTCCTTTGAGCCCTGTAGTGAGAAATTCTGGAAAGAAACCCTCCCTGACTGAGCTCTGGCGGTTTTGTAGACTGGTTTTGAGAGATGTTCAAGGTCAATTCTGAATGTTTCTCCGATATCGCTCAAACTTTTAAATCGGAAACTTTTACCGATTTCTGCGTCACTGTTTTGGAAACTAGCTCGTGGTTTGCCCCTGAGAACTTATATTTGACAACTTTTTAGTTCTTACAAAGGAATGATTTATTTCATGTGATAGCCGGGGCAATACTATAATGAGTCTGAAGTCACTTGGTTGGTTTCAAATTCCATTCCAACTAAGCGCTAAAAACTAAGGAGTACGACATGGATGAAAATTTCGTTCCGATGGGCATTGTGTTTGCTGGCATAATCGTGATGCCAGTGATCATTATCAGGCTTGCTAAAGCTCTCAAAGTTCTCAAAGACAAGAAAGCTGCGTCTGCTGCCGAGAAATAAGAAGCCGCTGCAAAATTTGATAGCTGATCGACTCCAATAGTGTCGTATATGACGTCTCGCAGCGGTGGCCTTACGGCAACATGATTAATGTAAAAGTAAAAGCGGCCCTTTTCAGGGCCGCTTTTGTAATTTCTCCCGAGGCTGGATTCGAACCAGCGACCAATTGATTAACAGTCAACTGCGCTACCGCTGCGCTACTCGGGAACGCGACGTCAAAGCTTCGCTTCGCGATAACAATACTAGCATGGCTTTTAAATTCAACCCAGTGACGTGGCCACGAGAGCTGAAAGTTTTGATATTAACCGCATTTAATAATACTTGGGAAAGGCACTATTTTGTATACTGAGTGCCTTAATACTAAAATCAAATCTCGCAACAAACTGAGAAACTTGCCCAGCGCAAGACACGGAGAGAAATAGATGGGAATTTTTGGAGCGCAAAAAGCTAGCCACGGTCTTGCCTCTGAGGCCAAAGTGATGGTTGAAGCCTATTTTCAAAGACGTGGCCTCCATCCAGCTGACCATATGCTCACAGATGCCAGTGGACTGGGTTGGTGGCTCATGGAAGGCAGCGCCAAGATATTTGTATTTGTGCAAGACGGTCCCCAAGGCGCTATCTTGAGGTTAACAGCACCTCTGGTTCAAATTCCAGCAGAAAATCGCGAGTTATTTTACCGTCGATTGCTTGACCTCAACGGCACTCTTTCCAGCTGCGCACTTTCTACTCATGAAGAACTGGTGCTGGTAGTGGCTCAAAGACCTACATTCGGCCTAGTACAAGAAGAACTGGATGATCTGGTTTGGCACGTAGCATACGTAGCCGATTTGCTCGACAACAAATTAGCCGAAGAGTTCGGCTGCAAAATGTATTCGGGTTAAGGCAATACCTATAGTTGGCATCTTCCAGACATCTTTCATCACAGGATATTGAATCAGTCTCAAGACTGGTGGAAGAAGCAGGCGAACTGGCGCTGGCAATGCGAGACGGAGTGGACATTTCGCATAAAACTAGTTTTGACGACAAGGTCACCGGCGCTGATACTGCTCTGTCAACTCTAATCACTGCACATCTAAAACAACGTTTCCCAAACGATTGTGTGGTCTCTGAAGAAGACGATCAAGATCTTCATTTTTCGAAAGGCTCAGAACCGCTTGGCACTAGTACCAGGATTTGGATGATTGACCCAATTGATGGTACCCAAAACTATATTTTGGATGATGGCCAGTACTGCGTGATGGTTGGACTCCTAGTTGACCTGCAACCAGTTTTTGGATGGGTGTATGAACCCCATACTTCTACTCTTTATTTCGGTGGCCCTGAATATGGTGCTTTTAAACGTAAACTCGGCGCACAAAGTGATGCCATCGCTTGTCTATCAAATACAAAGATCAATCCTCTGAGTAAGGCACGTTTACTGATGGGTTCACGAGATCGAAAGAAACACTCATGGATAGGCGATTTGGCGCTGGTAGATTTAGTGAAAATCGGCAGCATTGGTCTTAAGGTCGCTCGCATTTTAGACGGCGACGCAGACATTTTCGCTCATCTTTCTTGCAAATTAAAAACGTGGGATACTGCGGGTCCTGCGGCCATAGCTCTGGGTGCAGGACTGGAAGTGGGTGGATTGGATTGCGATCGTCTACTTTTCCCTTTACCACAGCTGTTGCACGACACTAGCATAATTATGGGCTTACCAGGATCGCTCGCCTGGTGCCGCAATCATCTGGTTGCACCGGTGGAAACCGAAAGAAAGGAAAGCTAGAAATGGAAATTCAGTCTGCGCACAAAGGCCAAGGAAAGTTAATAACGGATCCGGCTGAACTACAAGAGGTGGTTGACCTGATAGACGAGGCGAGGGTCTTCGGCCTAGACTTAGAATTTATTCCGGAGAGAACGTATTATCCAATTATTTGCCTTGTGCAGATTGCCATCAAAGACAAAGTTTTTTTGGTAGATCCGATTGAACTAAAAGATCTGCAAAATTTGTGGATTAAAGTAGCAGATGCCAGCATCACTAAAGTTTTGCACGCAGCAGCTCAAGACTTGACCATAATCTTCCAGCGTTCAGGATTGATACCAAAAAATATTTTCGACACGCAAATAGCTGCAGGCTTTCTTGGACTTGGCTATCCAGCTGGTTATGGCAAATTGCTCTCTGCGCTATTTGACCTCAACCTATCAAAGACTGAATCATTTACTGATTGGCAAGCTCGCCCCCTGAGCCAGTCACAAGTTGAATATGCTATTGACGACGCTTTGCATTTAATTCCGCTTTACGAACGCTTGCAAAAAGATCTTGCGCAAAGGGAGCGATTGGATTGGGTGATTGAAGAGTGCAAATTCTACGAGCAGGATTCTTACTATATAAAGGAAAGTGGGCGGGAATTTCTGCGAGTCAAGGGAGCTCAGGGTCTCAATCGGCGCAAACTTGCGGTCTTGCAATCAGTCTGCCTCTGGCGGGAAGCGGAAGCCAAACGCATTGATCGACCTGCCAGGTCTGTGATAAACGACAACATTATGCTGGAACTCGCCAAGAAGCCACCACACACAGTGGAAGATATCCAGCGCATCCGCGGCATTCGATCAGATCAGTTGGCAGGCTGGGGTCGCAAAGTAATGAAGGTGATTGAGGAAGCCAGTCGTATGGCTGACAAGGAATGCCCACAGTGGCCGTCCGGCAGAGCACCATCTAAAGCCGATGTGATGATTGCTGATGTGTTGTACACGGTGCTAAAAATTCGCGCTTTAGACCTTGAAATTGCCCCCGAGCTAATAGCGACACGCGATGAGCTGCAAGGGTTAGTGAAAATTGGCAGGGAGCAGAACGAAGAGTCTGAGCGATATCGCTCAAGCTCCGAAATTGAACCTGGGGCCGATCAAGCCTCTGGCGAAGAAGACCAAAATGCTCTCACTTTTGGTTGGCGGCGCCGACTGGCTGGTAATGAGCTTTTGGCCGTCTTACGAGGTACTTCCGTGACGGTCACAATCACAGACAATGCCGCTAAACCGATTTCGATTAACATAGTCGAGTCATCTAAGCCGTGAGCAGTTAGTTCCAATTTATTGCCACAGTACAGAACCAGAACACAACCTAAACAAAAGAGGTGTTCTGGGCAGATCAGGCCTGAAATGGTCTAAAATCTGAATGATTTATTATTTGCTTTAACCAGTTCAAAGACGGAATAGGAACGATTGACATGACATCAGTAAAAGATCCCAAAGATGCGAGTTTTGCCGAAACAGCTATGCAATTAGCAGGCAAGACGGAAGAGGAAGCCAAGCGTACTGGTGCGGTTGATCGTACCGATGATGAAGTAGATTCATTTTTCGCCGAACAATATAAGACATCAAACAGCCCAGTTCACCGAGCCATCTGGGAGGCAAAGGTTCCAGTCGAACTTTTCTCTACTCCTAAACTAAACATCGAATCCATGAATCTGCCGGCCATGAAAAACTCACTCGAAGTTTTGGCTCGGCACAAGAAAAATGGCACAATGCTTGATGATCAAGGCAAAATCGCCAAAGTGGTCTTGGAAGAACTTGCCACTGCCGGATATTGGGGCATGCTGATTGAACAAAAGTATGGCGGTCAGGGAGCTACTTCCAGACAGTTTATGACTTTCTTGACTCAGGTGGCTTCCATTGAGCCAACTGCCGCTGGACTGGCTTCGGTGCACGGCTGTATCGGCGCAGTTGACCCAGTGCGCTATTTTGGCAGTGAAGAGCAAAAACAACGCATTTTGCCAAAATTGGCCAGTGGTAAATCGCTCTCTGCTTTTGCTCTGACTGAACCGCAAGCTGGCTCAGATTTAACGGCGCTTAAAACAGAGGCAAAACTAGTTGGAGACAACTATGTGGTCAATGGCGATAAGCTTTTCATCACTAACGCTATTCCCGGTCGCACCATTGGACTGGTCTGCTTGGTCGACGGCAAGCCAGCCGCATTAATCGCCGATTTACCAGAGGCCGAAAACGATGAATTCAAAATCATTCCGTATAAACTGCACGCATTGAAACACGCTTTCAACAATGGTTTAAAGTTCAAAGATTTCAAAGTACCAAAAGAAAATCTTCTGGTGCCTACGCTGGGTGATGGTTTGACGGTGGCCTATCACGGTCTCAACATGGGTCGTTTGGCGCTCTGCGCCACGGCGTCCGGCGTGATGCGCATTATGTTGGCCAATATGTTGCCCTGGGCCAAATTCCGCGACACTTATGGCAACGCCATTGAAACTCGCGAATTGGTTAAGCGCCGAATTGCTAGAGCTGCTGCGTTAATTTGTGGCGCCGACGCGCTTGTAGCATGGGGATCATGGTTACTTGATCAGGGTTATCGTGGCGAACTGGAATGCATAATCGCAAAAATTTTCGGATCTGAAGCGGAGAAAGAATGCGCCATTGAATTGTTTATGAAAACTCATGGTGGCAGATCGTTTTTGGCCGGACATATACTCGGCGATAATATTCACGATTTTCTCGCTCCATGTATTTATGAGGGTGAGGGCGAAATGCTCGGTATGGCTTTCTTCAAATCTCTGGCAAAGCAGCATGGAGTGCAATACTTCGAGCCTATCGGCAAAGCAATTCCTCGTGCCGGTTTGAAAAAATTCAATCCAATGAATCCCTTGCATGGTTTCGCACTGCGTAATGAACTAGTACCCTATGCATTCTGGTGGGTGGGCAAACAACTTGAAGGCGTCGATTCTCATGAAATTTCCGGAATGAATGCGGCATTGAAAGCGCATGTAGACTTCGCCCTAGAATTTCTTTCTGATACACCTCTCGAGCTCAGCCAGGCGATGGTAAAGCACCAGCTTAAATTGGCAGACAGACAGTGCCGCATTGCTGAAATGTCACAGAGGGCTCAGGATGCCATTGTCATTCTAGTTACTGCTCTGTGGGCACATAATGAGAAAAACGCTGTGCTAGAGGCCTCCGCCGATATACTTTGCCAGGATCTGCGCCGCAAGCTTACAGGCGAGCGTCCTAGCGACAGCTATTACAAAGCCGCCAGCAAGTTAGCTGATCAAATCATTGACGGCAAATTCCCTGGTTTATCAGAAATGGCTGTTCAAGACATTCTGTTCAAATACGATAAACCAGTGAAAGAAAAAGCATAACGCTTTCCTCTAATTGGCAATTTCGACCAGCACTGGTGCATGGTCTGATGGTTTATCAAGCTTTCGTGGAGCACTGTCAATCCACGACCGTTTAATGGCGCCCTCAAGCGCTTTTGAGACCAGTATGTGATCAATCCGCAGGCCGCGCTTGCGTCTAAAGGCAAGCATGCGGTAGTCCCACCAGGAGAAGTGGCCTTCCCCTTGTTCAAATTGTCTGAAGCTATCAATCATGCCGAGTGCGATCAGGTGGCGGAAACACTCACGTTCGGCATCACTGCACAATATTTGTCCGGCCCATGCAGCCGGATCGTGGACATCGCGATCTTCAGGTGCAATATTAAAATCGCCGCAGATTACAAGCTTGTCTGAAAGCACTCCATTTTGCATGTGCCGCTCTTCTATATAAGTGATCAAAGCTTTGAGCCATGCCAACTTATATTGATACTTTGTTGAACCGACCTCTGAACCATTTGGTACATATAGATTGAGAATGTTGAGGTCATCTTGGCGAATCTCTATCAGACGGCTCTGCAAAGGCTCTGGTGCACCCGGCAGAACTTTGCTGGTGCATTCTGTGCTTGTGCGAGAAAGAATGGCTACCCCGTTGTAGGTCTTCTCTCCAACAACGTGCGCGCTGTAGCCTAATTCAGCAAATTGATCAAAGGGAAACTTCTCTTCAATACTTTTAAGCTCTTGCAAACATAGATGATCAGGCAAGGAAGTTTTTAGCCAATCTAAAACATGCGGCAATCTGACCGTTATGGAATTGACATTCCAACTTGCAATGAGCATAACTCTCCCTAAATGAATCTAAAATTTGTCGAGACAGCGCATGCTCGACGAAAAAAATATAGCCTATTTCTGACTTAAATAGCAGCAATTCTTCAATCAGTATGCGGGTTTTAAGCAACGTTGCTCTTTGTGTTAATTCGACCATGCGAAACTTGACTTTTTTATCCACCGGAAATATATGCGATCAGTTCAAAAGCTGTAGATAACCCAGCAAGCAGTACTCGACAGACGGTCTATAGACCGCGAAAAGCGCATCATCACTTAATTCAAACGGCAAACGAATAGACAGTTCAGCTTCCCCGGGCACAGATATACACCAGTGGTATCACTAGCGATACCATCTAATCATAGCTGGATGCCATCTAGCTTACCTTGCAGACATAATGCGAATATCAGTAACATGCAAGACACTAAGCCCTTCCAAAACAACCAAGATGAGTCGACGAACTGCTTAGAGCAAACGTTGATGAATAGCCAGTTTCGCAGTAGATTGACCAAATTACGCTTGCCGCCTAGCACATATTTTTTGCAATGCAATAGGTGTATATGTCCTCTAGATCCCTAGTATCTATACCGTTCCTAAGCAAATGCGCTTAGATCGTTACCGTGCTTGCGATTGCGCCTTTCGTAAAATCCTTTTATCTCAACTTCTTCGAAATTGGGTATTTATGCCCCTTTTAGACCTTTACGATATCGACTTTCATGTGTAAATTGAATACATGTTGAAGGTGGTTGATAAATAAGAGTAAGCCACCCAAAAGCAGTTACCTATTGTTAAGACCGTAGACAAAAAAACGGATTGGACTGTAGGAACGAATTCTTCTCAAGTAGATTCTGCGCCAGAGTGTAGTTTCCTTGAGATGTACCTTCGCGCCCCAAATTGCACCCCCTTGTCACCTGAGGAATCGTATATGCCCAAAAAGGTCCTGATTGCACTGCCTCCTGCCATGCTAGAGCAAGTTGATTTCATCGCTCAGTGCGAGCATCGCACCAGAAGCGATCTGATTAGAGAAGCTCTTCGCCGGTATCTCGATAATTTCAGAAGGCAACAAGGTGGGGCTCACCTCTCTGTAAGCACGTTGGAAGTTTCCGAAAATAGCTATTCCACAATCGGCGCGTCCACTACTCCCTCGTCTTCTTCTACATAAGATCAGGCAAATAACCAAATCTAAGGCCGCTCCTGCTTAGCAGGGGCGGTTTTTTTTTGCATTTGAGCGGTACACTAGTGAGCGTTAGCGAATCAGGCCGCACAAATCCAAGAATCTATGCTCCACAATCTTGACGAAGAAGAACAAGTTAAAGGCATCCTCACAGTCTTGGATCACAACCTAAATGTCGTGATCAAGATAAATGAAGCGATTTCTCGACTAACTGAGAAGCGAGTAACTTTAGAAGAGAAAATGATCCGCATTTATTTTCACAAGTTTGCTGCCAGTTTAGTTAGATGTGGTGCATGCTTTCATGATCTTCTCGCTGAAGCTTATGGAGACAGTTCCACCAGGCATGAGCAAAAGACTCAAATGATAGTGGAGCGTGCAACAGTTCTACTTTCTCACGCAAACCGCTTGGACGAGCTCCTAAGGGCCTCTGAGTTAATAATCGACGACCTGATTAAAATTTTGCGTTATGACTTGAATTTTCTCGAACAATATTATGAGTATGGCTTTTATAACAAACTGACAAATGAATGCGATTTTCTAAACCGTTCTCAGGATTTGCTGGAAAGTATTGCCACGAGTATTCAAAGCGATATCGCTTAAGCTGCCAATTTGAACGGCGGAAGCCCATCCCACAAGCATTTAACCTTTACAAAACGGAAAAAAGCAGTTAAACCAATGACCACCTAGCCTGCGTATGCACCAGATTTCCGTAACGCTTTTTCAGCTTTTTGCCGCACCTGTGCATCTTGATCATCACGTAAGGCATTTTTCAAGCTGTCTACAATTGGCTCCAGCTGCTGATCGCGCGTTGCGTTCTTGGCAGAATCTTTAGAATTGCTGTTTTCTTTAAATTTCGCGAGCATCTTTCCCAATGCTTTGGCCGCTTCTCTGCGCACAAACGGATATTGATCTTCCAGCAATTCAGAAACGGCTGTAGCTATTGCAGGGCCCGGATGTTGATACCGCTCTAGAGTGATGGTTGCTTCCATGCGAACCCACTCGTCGCTATTGCCCAATAATGCCAGAATAGAATTGATATAGGGTTTGATGGCTCCAGGCTTTTCTTGAAACCAACGTAAGGCCACCAGTCGAACGTAGACGTTTTCATGCACTAGAGCGTCTGCGAATAGCCGGCTATTGGATTTCAATAATTGCTCAGTCAAGCCAATGCGAAATGATCGAGGCTCAAAGCCAGGATAGTCATGCTGAATGATCATGTTGGAGACGAAATCCGCAAGTGAATCCAAATCGCCAGAAGAAGAAGTGTTCATTTCAATAATCCGATTTACTGCTATTGCCCAAACAAGCCCTGGAAGGGATTGAATCCCGGAGATTGTCCACCACCACCAAAGGGATTCTGCCCTGGCGAAAGGCCGGGGAAACCCTGCCCTGCTCCAGATTGGCCTGGTTGCATCATCTGCATCATACCAGAGTAAGGATTGGTGTTTGCCACCTGTCCCTTAGTGACGTAGCCATACATGACGATTTTTTGTTGAAACCTGCGATCTCCACCAAATACAACTTGCGCCGCCTGCACATACATTTGCTGTGAGTTCACTTTGGTGAAACGCAAAACTGACTCTTCATACCGTTTACGTGGTTGCCCAGTGGACCGCATAATTTCATTGCACTCAGCGACAATTTGCTGTTCAAGCACATTTGGTGCCAACTCCCGCACCTGATTTTTCAATGTTCGCTGCACAAACTCGTTGCCGGAAAGACCCTTGGCATACTGACTTGATTGAATGTCGCCAAAAGAAAAAATGACCGGAACCGGCATACTTTTCGCCATTTGCTGCATCATCGCGCCCATCGGACCCATGTTGGCAAAACTTTGTCCGCCCATCATTTGAGCCATTTGTTGATCAGCACCAATCTCGCCGCCCGGCACCTGGAACATTACCTTTGCGGGAGCAAGGACGATTCCGCCTTTAACATCCTGAGCAAACATAAAGTTAGTAGAACCTTTAGCACCATTTTTGAAAATCTTCAGAACTTTGGACGACTCTTCCGGATCGATTTTGTAGCAAATTGGGTCTTGCTCTACTCGCCACACTGTTAAATCTCCACCCCAGTTGCCACGATAATCTTGCGGAAAACTTTTAGCTAGAGTGCCGGAAAACATAGTTGTCTGGGTGGTGCCGGATTGCATCGATTTGTTTTTCTGCATTGAAAGATCAAGCTGCGGTGTCATTGCCTTAAGAATCACAGGAAAACTCGCACCATTGGTAGATGTGATCTGCTCGATTCTTCCGTACAACTTCGTCGTAGTGGCTTGAGCTTGAATTTTTGCCGGTACCACCACTTTGTTTGCAGTGCCAGCGGCACTGGTCACGCTGGTGGCTTTAGCGGTTCCCTTAATTACAGGATTGACCAGGACGGGGTCGCTATAAACAGATTCACTAGTTGATGAAGTTGCTGATGTTGTCGATGTGGTACCTGCGCCTGAAGTAGCCGCTGACCCTGATGATGTTGCCGCGGAGTTTGTTGTCATGCCTCCGCTAGACTGGTTAACTGTAGTAGTCGCAGGGGAAGCTGTATTCGGGATGACACTAGATGTAGAACTCATGCTGGAGCCACCGCCGGTCGTGGGATCCACACCTGTAACCTCGGTCGGTAGACCCGTTTGATTCTGATTTTGATTTGAATTTTGAGTTGGAGTTTGCTCTCCGTCAGCAGCCATCACGGGCAGCGCAAAGGAAACTACCGGAGCTAATAGAAATAAGCTTAGTGACAATGCCGCAGTGCGCCGAGCCAAATTATTCATAAATCCCCACCTATAACACCAGCAATGTGCCCAGTGCCCACCAATTTAACTCACGAATGGTCAATAACCACGCGAGTGTCAATAAGTGGAAAGCCTAAGCGCGTGCTGGAACGTTAACACCAAGAATGTTTTCAACTTTCTCTAATGTATCGGCGCTGAGTTTAACACCGGCTGCTTTAATGTTTTCGTCAATCTGAGAAACTTTTGTGGCACCAATAATAACGCTGGCGACATTGGGATGCCGCAAGCACCAAGCCAGAGCAAACTGAGACATCGTCAATCCTGATTCCGAAGCAATCACTCCCAATCGCTGGACTTTCTCTAAAGTTTCATTGGCCATCAAGTTGCGGCCCATCATAAACACGTTAACTTTACTGTCTGCAGCTCGAGAATCAGCAGGTAATGGTTTCTCAGGCAAGTATTTGCCAGTCAGTACGCCCTGAGCGAGCGGAGAAAAGACAACTTGCCCCACGCCGGTGCGTTCGCATGCAGGAATTACCGAAGACTCAATATTGCGCGTCAACATGTTGTAGCAAGGTTGGTTGGAGATTGGCGGCACGGCGTTCAATTCTTTGGCAACTCGGTGCGCATCTTCAATTTGTGACCCGCTCCATTCACTGACGCCCCAGTAAAGAATCTTGCCCTGGCGAGTAAGATCGTCCATGGTTCTAACAAGTTCTTCCATCGGAACTTCAGGATCAAAACGGTGACATTGATAGAGATCTATATAGTCAGTGCCCAGTCTTTTCAGGCTGGCATGACACTGCTCAAAAACGTGTTTACGTGAGAGACCTTTGTCGTTAGGACCGTCACCCATGGGAAAGAAAACCTTAGTAGCAAGAAAAATGGCTTCGCGCTTAATAGTCTTGATCGCTTTTCCCACAACAACTTCTGACGCGCCATTTGCATAGACATTAGCGTTGTCAAAGAAATTAACGCCTTGTTCAAAAGCGTGTTGCACCTGCTTAATGGAGTTCTTCTCATCAACAGAGCCGCCATGGGTAAGCCAACTGCCTAGCGAAATTTCGCTGACTTTTGCGCCCCATTTCCCAATTCTGCGGTATTGCATATACGTTATTTATCTTCAAGCGGCAACAAAAAGATCGTGATCATACCAGGGATGGACACGACAAAGCTGAGCAAAAAGAAATGAGCATATCCGAGCTGCCCTTGTAATGTGCCGCTGTAGTAGCCAGGTATCATCACTCCGGCCGCCATCAAGGCCGTAGCGATCGCATAGTGACCTGACTTATATTTCGGATTTACAGTTCGCAGCAAAAACACTGTGTAGGCGGCGGTGCCTAATCCGTAAGCAAATTGTTCAATTGCGTTACAGACCGAAACCAACAAAACGTTGGGTGCGGAAACGGCCATGTAGTAGTAGAGCAAAATTGCCGCGTTTTGAAAAATTGCTGTCGGCATCAGCGATTTCCTTAGTCCGAACTTGCTGACAACAAAACCACCAAAGAGCCCACCCAATAGAAGAAAACCTACGCCGACTCCTCCATATATAAGTCCGACAGTTTCGGTAGAAATGCCAAGACCACCGACTTTCGGCGCATCAAGCAAAAACGGTGCAGACATTTTAAGCATGAACGCGTCGCCCAGCCTAAAAATCAAAATGTAGAGCACGATCGGAATGATCGCTTTTTGTGAAAAGAAAGTACGAAAGACAGTAAGAAATTGATTTAAATCAAGCTTAGCTTTCTCTTCTGATGCCTTCCCTTCTAACTCGTGCTCAACCGGATTGGCTACAAATTCGCTACTTTGCGCTTTTGGCAAAATGAAAAAATGAAATGCGGCCAACAAAGCAAAGATGACAGCGCAAAGTGCAAAAACAACTGCCCATCCGCCCTTCACACCAAATGATGGATTGCGAGCGAGCCACCCGGCAATCACTACAAGGCCGCCTTGGCCAAAAAGCAGGGCGGTTTTATAGAAGGTATTTCGCACGCCAACAAAATAAGACTGCTGTTTTTTGTTCAAAACTTCAAGATAATAACCATCGCAAGATACGTCTTGAGTCGCTGATACAAGTGCCATGACTGAAAAAACAATGATACTGAGAAGTGCCACATTAGAGCTGCCCAGGCTTAAAGCAAGTGCAAGCGAGGTCAGTGCCAAAACCATTTGTGTGCAAACAATCCAGATTCTTTTATGGCCCACAAGATCAACAAGTGGAGCCCACAAAAATTTAGCTACCCAAGCTAAATAAAAGTAGCTTGTTACTTTACCGACAAAATCGTTCGACTCACCTAGATTTTTATAGAAAATAACCGAGACAAGAACTACAAGTGTGTAAGGCAGGCCCGAAGCAAAATACAAAGTGGGAATAAAAATTGCCGGCCGTTGTGATTGCACTTCCTCTCCATTTCTCTTGATGCGCGATTATTGTAGCGCTCTGGCCGCGAGATGAACTGATTTGAACGGAATATTCCAACGCTAATATGCTTAAAGCATGTTTTTGCAGCCGCTTGGCCCTCGCTGATAGTGCGTCTACGAGGTTGGAAGATTATTTGTGTAAGAACGATTTTTTTTCAAGACGATATCGCTCAGACATTTTTTCCTAACAAAACCAAACAAATTTATCTCAAAAAGGTAAAAACGATTGAACTATTTTCCAACTTTTGACGTTAACACATAAGCGGGGGATTGAACGCTTATGAAAAAACGCAAGCACGGAAAGAAGCCTGATATAAAAATTGCGAAGCTCTGGCGCTCTCTGAGAAGGCGCATAAAGTCAGACGAACACGCAGCTGATCTTATCTTTAAAGAGCTTATGAAGGCCAAGTTGTTAGTTTGTACTTGCGGGTCAACTGACTTTGGGCGAGAGAGCGGGGCTCGCAACTGCCAATGCGTCGACTGTCGAGAAGAAATTTGGTTTACAAGCAACATGTTTTTCAGAAAAGCCAAACTTTTGCGTGCCTATCTAGCTGCTATCTGGTTTCAGCAAAATGACGCGGTTATCACTCCATCTCACTTCGCGAAGTTATTACGAATCGAATACTCTTCAGCGTGGGAAATCCAACATAAAGTAAAACTGGTGATCGCATCCCATTTGCCGGCAGAATCAATGCAGGCACCGTATAAAGTATTTATCGATATAACTTTTCGACGCAGTCTCGAGAGTCTGAAATTCACACATCCATCCTTCGACTGTCCTGGTGAAGATGGAGGACAAACTGAACGCGAAAATAATGGCGAACAAAATAGTAGCGAACAAGAAACTACTGAAGACAATTCGACAGACGCAGAAAAAATGAAAGACTTTACCAATGTTGAGGCCGAGGTCTACAGCTGGCTTACTGACCAACCAGTATCTTTCGACACAATGGTAGCCAAAGGCAAATTCTCAGTAGGACAGATAATGGGCGCACTGGGTTTACTCGAAATTGAAAATCTTGTCACCGCTTTTGCCTACGGATACTTTGCGCGAAAAACGGAACAGCCCAAAAAGCGACTTCCAAGTAATCAGGCACCGGCAGCCATAATCACCCAGCTTGTTTATTGTATTCGCAACTATCACCACGGAGTGAGCCGCAAATACTTGCAGCTCTTTTTAGCGCAAATTTGGTGCGCTATTGATAAAAAACGCTGGGGCAGAAATGCAGTTATGAAAGCTTGCCTGGTGCATCCGCCAATAAGTCGTACCGATATTCTTGCTTATTGCTCGCCAATGATTTTGAGCCTTGGTTTCTAGAAGCATTGAAATTGCTACATTTCCATTAAGACCGGTGTGGATCCTAAGGGCATGATGGCTAATAGATGTTGGGCCATTGCCTGATTTCAGCGATAACCGTACAAATCTGATCAATCTCTTGGCCGGCCTGAGCGGCTCTTGGAAACAAATTTTATCCAGGAAAACTAGTACAATTAAGTCACAATACAAAAGCTACAAGAGAGACTGTAATGGCTGAATTGAAAGTATCTGATATAAAAATTGTCTACGAAGCGTTGGCCGAAAAGCATGCTGTCGCACGTGAGAAATTCGGTCGACCACTAACTCTTGCGGAAAAAGTGCTGACTGCGCACCTCGATCACTGGCCTGCTGAAGATATAAAACGCGGCGAAACATACGCATTTTTGCGCCCTGACCGCGTTGCTATGCAAGACGCTACGGCGCAAATGGCACTTCTTCAATTCATGCAAGCTCAGCTAAAAACAGTAGCGGTACCAAGTACGGTGCACTGCGATCACTTGATTCAAGCGCGTGTGGGCGCTGAATCTGACATGATTGATGCGCTTAATGAAAACAAAGAAGTTTACGATTTCCTCGAGTCGGCCAGTAACAAACATGGCATCGGGTTCTGGAAGCCTGGCGCAGGTATCATCCATCAGGTCGTACTAGAGAACTACGCACTGCCAGGCACGATGATGATCGGTACAGATTCCCACACTCCCAATGCCGGCGGCCTGGGCATGGTTGCCATCGGAGTAGGCGGTGCTGACGCCGTAGACGTCATGGCAGGTGTTGCTTGGGGTCTGCGTTGGCCCAAGCTAATTGGTATTCACTTAAAAGGTAAATTGAACGGTTGGACTTCACCTAAAGACGTGATCCTCAAGGTTGCCGGAATTCTTACTGTTGCCGGCGGTACCGGAGCAATCGTAGAATATTTCGGTGAAGGCACCAAGTCTATTAGTTGCACTGGCAAAGCCACCATTACAAACATGGGAGCAGAGCTTGGCGCTACTACATCAATTTTTCCTTATGACGAACGCATGGGCAAGTATTTGCGCATCACTAAACGCGAAGAATTTGCCGCTCTTGCTGATCAATACAAAGAGTGTCTGGTAGCCGATCCTGAAGTAGAGAGCGATCCTATGAGCTACTTTGATCAGGTCGTCGAAATTGATCTCGATTTGCTCGAGCCATATGTAGTCGGCCCTCACACACCGGATCTGGCTCGACCAATTTCTGCGTTTGCAGAAGAAATTAAAATCAAAGGATATCCCGATAAGCTCACCTATGCTTTAATCGGCAGCTGCACCAATTCTTCTTATGAAGACATGAGCAGGGCTGCACACGTGGCACGGCAAGCTTCCGATCATGGTCTCAAATCTAGCTGCGGATTTTTAATTACTCCTGGATCCGAACAGATATATGAAACCATCGAGCGAGATGGCCAATTAAAAACTCTGGAAGATATCGGTGGAACTGTTTTAGCCAACGCTTGCGGCCCATGTATTGGGCAATGGCGTCGAGATGACATCAAACCTGGCGAGACCAATTCGATCATTACTTCCTTCAATCGCAATTTCCAAAAACGAAACGATGGCAATCCAGAAACTTTAGCCTTCATTGGCAGTCCTGAAATTGTCACCGCCCTGGCTTTGGCCGGCTCACTTTCTTTTAATCCCCTGAAAGATTCAATCAATGGCAGCGACGGCGTGCCTTTCAAATTGACACCACCAGAAGCCCCAGAACTTCCTGCTAGAGGATTTAAATCTGAGGACAACGGTTACTTGCCACCTGCCGCCAACGGCGATCAAGTTAGCGTGGTGGTCAGCCCTGAGTCAAATCGTTTGCAATTGCTAGAGCCATTTGCCGCGTGGGATGGCAAAGACCTTGAAAACATGCCGGTTTTGCTCAAAGCCTTGGGCAAATGCACCACCGATCATATTTCACCGGCTGGTCCATGGTTGAAATATCGCGGCCACATCGATCGTATCAGTGACAACATGTTTATCGGCGCCATTAATGCTTTCACCAAAGATGTTGGTATCGGCCTCGATGTTGTTGCTAACGACCGCAAAACTTATCCTCAAGTGGCCCGCAATTACAAGGCCCATAACCGAGGCTGGATGGTCATTGGCGACCAAAACTATGGTGAAGGCTCAAGTCGCGAGCACGCAGCCATGTCGCCCCGTTTCCTTGGGTGCAAGGCGGTACTAGTAAGAAGTTTTGCTCGCATTCACGAAACTAACTTGAAAAAGCAAGGCATCCTCGCTCTGACTTTCGTCAATCCGGCTGATTACGACAAAATTCAAGAGACTGACACACTTGCCATTCGCAATTTAATCGAGCTCACGCCGGGGCAAAATATCCAGATCGAACTTATGCACCAAGGTGGCATTTGCGAATTAATTGACGCCAAACATACAATGACAGACGAACAGATCGGATGGTTCAAAGCCGGTTCTGCTCTTAATTTGATTCGAGAAAACAGTCAGAAAACTCAGGCACTTAAATCGTAAGTGTAGTTAGTTAGGGCGATAGTGCTGGTTTAAGAAGTAACGGCCGTAGAGCGAGTGAAGAAATCAGTTAAGGTTTCGGTGACCAGCTCACGGCTGGTCGTGATCAAATCTGAATGGGCGCTGGCTGGCAAAGCGAGTAGCTGCTTGGGTTGAGATGCCGAATCAAAAAGAGTCTGCGCATGGTGGAAAGCCACCACTTTGTCGAGCAAGCCGTGAATAATCAAAAGTGGTGGATGCGCCACCGAAAGAATCTCACGGCTATTTTTACCGGGCATAGGGAATAGCCATGACGGATACAAATGCAATGCGCGCACGGTTTCACCGGCGATATTGCGTAAAGAGCTGTAGCCAGATTGCAAAATCAAGCCTGCAGATTTTCTCTGGCTAGCTATATAAGAACTTATGGCCGCACCTAGTGATTCACCGTATAAAAATATTTTGTCAGGCGGTATCGAAAACTTGTTCACGATAAAATCGTAAGCTGCCAGACCGTCTTGGCACACGCCCTCGACATTGGGAATACCAGTGCTCTTACCAAAACCACGATAGTCATAGACAAAAACCGAGGCACCACTTTCAAGCATCATCTCGCATAAAGAAGCGCGGATGGTGATGTTGCCAGAATTTCCGTGACTGAAGAGCACCAGCGGAGCATCGGCATTAGGATGTTGAAAATGCCAACCATGAAGCGTCTCTTTGCTTGCCAGAGTGCCGTAACTATTGAAATAAAGCTCGTCTGGTATAACACCCATGGCTACTGGCAAATGTTCGCCGTCGGTACTCGGATATGCCAGCGGGCGAAAAAGCAGGGGGCGATAAAGACGCTTATTGACGCGCGGCGACAAAAGCACATACGCGAGAGGTGCTAACAACAAATACAGTAGATTTTTGGATTTCTTCAGAGGCATGTCAGTGTCTTTTATTATCTTTTGAGTTACAAGATCCTTTGTAATAGTTGCACGTCCAACCAGCGGTCAAACTTATTGCCAACCTCGCGCAAACAGCCAACATCTTCGAAGCCAAACTGCCGCATCAGTTTGACACTTCCAAGATTTTCGCTGCAAATTAAACCGAGAACCGCATGATACCCGCATCCAGCGGCGGCGGTCATCAATTCTTGCATCAGGGCTCGTCCGAATCCGCGCTGAAGAAAATTATGATCAATATAGATCGATGCTTCTACAGTTTTTTTGTAGCCGCACCGCTGGTGGTAAAACGAAAGCGAGGCAAAGCCGATAATACTGCCTTCCAGCTCAGCGACAATAACCGGCAGTGCTGCTTCAAAATGTTCTCGAAACCATAGCTCTCGCTCACCTAGAGTTTCGTTTTCTAAGGCGAATGTGGCTGTTGAAGTTTCAACATAATAGTTATAGATACTGGATATAGCCTGGCAATTTTTAAACTGAGCCGGAAGGACATGAAGCATCTATTTTTAAAATCCTGATTGAACAAATCGGGGTCAAGCCACCAATTTACACGAATCAGCGGCGCCAAGTATATAGCCTCGTCGTGCTTGATCGTCGGCATAGAAGGCAACAGCACTGGCAACTTCCATCAAAAGCTCAGAGGGGCAAACTCAGTCAGACGCATCAGCATTTGTTCAACCTTCTGCCATTCATCAGTATTCAGCGGAATTGCATCATCAAGCCTGCGTGTAATGGCGATACGCTCAAGTGATCTCGCTTCGGCCTGCACGTCAGCTTCATCTTTTTTGCTATTTCTGGGCTTGCGAACTTTGGCGTCCATAAAAGCGCTCCTCACAACAGTTCAACCACATGGTTGAATTCACTGCAAACGACGAAAATTTAGGCCACAAAATGTGCAACTTATTCGCCGACGTATTAAGAGACGCCAGCTTTGTGACGAGGTTCCCGCCTGCAATTGGGTTTTTCCGTTTATCTTTTACTTGTCTGCCTGCAGGGCTTAAGCAATATCGCCAGAGCTTCCCAAACCGCTCCACAACAATTACAAGCTACATCAAATCAGGACTTTACAAGCCTTCAATTATGAGTGGATTATAAGCATGATAAAAATTGCAAATAACAGCGGTCAGATCTCTCTTTAAAACGCGATGTTTTCATAACCCTGCCTAATTACGAGCGCTTTAATGCCGAGAATGCAAAATTGCTTTGCTTGCATAGAGCATTCAAATTAGAGGAAACATGGGTCACGACGAGTTTCAGATCGCTATAATTTGTTATGTCCGATAGTGGACCGCATCGGCGCTCCGAGCAACACTTGCGAGCATTAGCCGAACCAGTCTCTGGTCCAAGCATCCCAGGAAAACGTTCATGACCCAATCCCAACTGACAGATCTGCCTGAAAACAAACTGCCAACGTCCAACGCATTGCCGGCCTACGAAGGCCCAACTGAACGCAAAGACAATTGGTGGGTGGAGCCTGCACTAATTGCTTTTGTTTTCACGGCTTTTGGCATTTATTCCATGTTCCGTGCTTTTGAAAATAATCTCTATGAAGTTGGTCCATATCTATCACCCTTCTATTCGCCAAACTTGAAGCAATATGTTCCGTGGTTTCCACTTTCACCGGCTTTCTTGATTCTCTGGATTCCACTTTCCTTCAGGGCTACTTGCTACTACTATCGCAAGGCTTATTACCGGTCGTATTTCATGCATCCTCCCGCCTGCACAGTGGGCATGTTTAAAGGCAAGGGTTATACCGGCGAACAGTCATTTCCTTTTGTTTTGCAAAATCTGCATCGCTACGCTTTTTACTTTGCTGTGCCTGTGTTGCTGATTTTGTGGGTCGATGCTTTCAACACAGTTTATTACGAAGGCGCATTCCACATGAGTGTGCTTACCGTAGTCATGTTTGCCAATTGCGTCCTGCTGTCAGGCTACACATTTGGCTGCCACGCCTGCCGTCACATCGTTGGAGGTAAAGAAGATTGTTTCTCTTGCCCCAAGAACGAACAGAAGCTGAAGCCGGCTTTTCAGGCATGGCAACTTGTCACTAAATTCAATGAGCGGCACCAGCAATGGGCCTGGACTTCACTGATGTCAGTGGCAATTACCGATCTTTATATCCGTTACACCTGCGTCAATCCCAGCCTGGCATTTCAAATATTTTAATTATGACTGAATACGAAACAAGAGAACACGATGTATTGGTGATAGGCGCTGGTGGTGCCGGTTTACGCGCGGCCATCGAAGCATCTGGTCAGGGCGTCAGCGTCGGCCTGGTCTGCAAATCATTATTGGGCAAAGCGCACACAGTCATGGCTGAAGGCGGAGTGGCGGCAGCTTTGGCTAACGTCGACCCCAAAGACGGCTGGGAAACGCACTTTAAAGACACCATGAATGGTGGCAAAATGCTCAATAACTGGCGCATGGCTCAGTTACATGCGCAAGAAGCTCCTGACCGAGTCAAAGAATTGGAGCGCTGGGGAGCGGTTTTTGACCGTACCAAAGACGGCAAAATTTTGCAACGAGCTTTTGGTGGTCACACCTGGAAGCGCCTTTGCCACGTTGGCGACCGCACCGGACTCGAGATGATTCGCACTCTGCAAGACCGCGGTGTGCACCAGGGCATTGAAGTCTACATGGAATGCACCATCACCGAACTGATTAAAGACGGCGACAAGATTGCCGGAGCTTTTGGTTATTATCGCGAAGATGGTCGCTACATTCTGTTTAAGGCTAAAGCCATTGTGCTGGCCACAGGTGGCACGGGCAAAGCTTATACGATTACCTCAAACTCCTGGGAATATACCGGCGACGGTCAGGGTCTGGCCTATGACGCCGGCGCAGAATTGATCGATATGGAGTTTATTCAATTCCACCCCACCGGTATGGTCTGGCCACCTGGTGTGCGCGGAATTCTTGTCACTGAAGGCGTTCGTGGTGAAGGCGGCATTCTCCGCAATAGCCTTGGTGAGCGTTTTATGTTCAAATATTTGCCTGAAGCAACCAGAAATGACTATGCCGCTGACGAAGCGGAAGCAGTGACCTGGGTGAATGCCGCGTTAGCAGGCAACCGCACTGATGCTCGCCGTCCGCCGGAGCTTTCTACTCGCGACAATGTGGCCCGGGCCATTTACACCGAAGTTAAAGAAGGTCGCGGATCGCCTCACGGTGGTGTCTTCCTTGATATCAGCTATCAAGACTCGGAACGAGTGAAAAAGAAGTTGCCTTCTATGTATCACCAGTTTAAAGACCTGGCCGACGTAGATATCACGGCCGGACCCATGGAAGTGGGACCAACTATGCACTACACCATGGGTGGTATCAGAGTCGACGCCGAAACTCAAATGACCAGAGTGCCTGGATTGTTTGCGGCCGGAGAGTGCTCCGGTGGCATGCACGGTGCCAACAGACTTGGTGGAAACTCGCTTTCTGACCTGGTGGTCTTCGGTAAACGCGCTGGAGCGGCCGCTGCCGACTACGTGAAAACCGTTCCAAATAGCCTGAATATCGATGAAAAATATATCAAAGCCGCCGTTGCCGAAATGGAAGAACCATTCTTGCGCAAAGATGGCAAAAACCCTTACGACGTGCACAAAGAACTGAACAAAATCATGGGCACTTATGTAGGCATTTTCCGCGAAGAAAGTGAACTTGCTATTGGTGTAGCCAAGCTTGAAGAACTTAAAGAAGAAATCAAAAAGGCCGGTGCCAAAGGCAGCAAGGCATTCAATCCTGGGTGGCACATGTGCCGTGATTTGAGAAACATGATGATTTGTTCTGAAGCCATCGCGCGCAGTGCCCTTTCTCGCAAAGAGAGTCGTGGAGCTCACAGCCGCCTCGATTTCCCAAATACTGAAAAAGAGTGGGGCACTAAAAATTCATCTTGCAGTAAAGATGAAAATGGCAATATGAAACTGGAGCACACTCCACTGCCGGAGATGCCTCAGGATTTGAAAGAAATTTTCGTTAAAAAGGAGCCCGTCAATGCCTGACCCTACGAATCCAGGTCGGCAAGCGACCCTCAAGGTATATAGAGGCACCAAAGAGAAAGGTGAATTTCAATCGTATAAAGTGCCGGTGGAAGCAGGCATGGTGGTGCTTGATGCCATTCATTATATTCAACAAAATTTTGATCCTGAGCTCGCTGTGCGCTGGAATTGCAAAGCTGCCAAATGCGGCTCATGCAGCGCCGAAGTTAACGGTATGCCGTCTTTGATGTGCAAATCGAGAATGGATCAGTTCAAGCACGACGAAGATATTTGCGTGCAACCGCTAAAAACTTTCCCGATCATTAAAGATCTGGTCACCGATGTGTCCTGGAATTATGAGGTGAACAAAAAAATCACTCCTTTCTCGCCATCGCCTGATGCTGACTGGACTATCTATCAAGAAGACATTGAGCGAGTTCAAGAATTTCGCAAGTGCATCGAGTGTTTCTTATGCCAGAATGTTTGCCATGTTTTGCGCGATCACGAGCGTAAAGACAATTTCATGGGTCCTCGCTTTATGGTGCGCGTAGCCGGCCTTGAGATGCACCCTCTCGATGAAGCCAATCGTCTCAAGTATCTTAAAGACGAAGGTCACATCGGCTATTGCAACATTACTAAATGCTGCACTGAAGTTTGCCCCGAAGACATTCACATTACCGACAACGCCATCATTCCATTGAAAGAACGAGTGGTAGATGAGTTCTACGACCCTCTAGGTAAATTTATTCGCAATCTTTTGGGCGGCAGTAAAAAGAAAACTATCGCAGCAACAGCACAGCCAGTTTCGATAACACCTTCTAAATAATCTGGCGTGCGCAGCAACTTTAGCCGTCAATAGAAAAACCAAATGCTATTGAGCAGGTTCGGCCGGTGCCGCGCCATCTGCGGCGACACCTGGAGCAACAGTAGAAGTCCATGTTTGTTTGACTTTGCCGTTGACTAAATTTTTCAATTCGAAAGTCTTGATGCCGGCTTTTTCAAAATAGGGCTTAACTGGATCAACAATTGCAGTGTGAGTGTTTGGATCGGCCAGATTGACCTCTGCTTCCGCTTCTACAGAACCTTCACTAGCTTTGTCCACGTCGGCACCACCGCGCTTCCATTTAAAAGTGGTTTTACCGCCGGTGGCAGCTACGCCTTCTGTGATTTTGCTTTCCACCAAATTGCGGGCGTCCAGATAAGTCATCTTGGCAATGGGGTCCTCTACTTGTGGTGGACGCGTGAGCAGTTGACCAACCCAGCTGTCTTTCAATAAATAACCGGCGATACCAAGAGTAACGAGGCCTACCACCACAAAAGGCATGAGGTTCACGCTTGGCTTCTGTGCTGCGCTTTCACCGCCGAACATCTTGCTTGAGCCAAGTTTTACTCTTTGTTTGGCGCCACATGAAGGGCAAATCAGTTCATGACCGTGAAGTGGAACTTTGCAGGTAGGACAATCGTGCATGATAAAAGCTCTATAAGGAATAACCGAATAACCCATATTAATCTAGCATCATGGCAAGGATTTTAATGCTCACTATGTACAAGTCCAAGCATTTCATGAATATCAAGTATCTTTATCGCAGCAGCCTCATGGCATGCCTGTTTTTGAATATTGCTCCCATGGCATGGGCATCTACGACCACTCTGGACGGTAGTTATCGATCTGTCAGCGGCTCCCGATTTGAAGCCGTACGACTGCCGTCAGGAAAACTCAAATTTAGTGGGTTGGCCCAAAAAGGTTCACAGAGCGCTTATATTTTTGGAGTGGCTAAAAGAATCACTGATTCACAGTTTGTTTTTAAACGAGGAACTGCCCGAATTTCGCTCAAGTTTGAAAGCACGGCCAAGTTAGCAGTGGAATGCTACGGCGATTTGCAGAAGAATCTGAAGTTTGACAGCGGCGTATCAATTGCCGGAATTTACAAAAAGTCTGCCGCCAAGCCTACATGGAACGCAGACAGTGAAGACACTCCCTGGCAGTCTGAATAGACTAAATTTCTTCGCCAAAGCTGCTGTGCATTATCTTGCTTGCTTTATCAGCGTCTTTTGCACTGACGACGCAAGTTAGTTTCATCTCGCTGGTGGCAATCATTTTGATATTGATACCGGCTGAACCGAAAGCTTTAAAAATCGTAGCGGCGATGCCAGACTGGCCAGCCAGGCCGGCTCCAATTAAGCTGACTTTGGCAATATCGCAATCAGAAATTACCGACGAGGCGTCCAGATCTCCTTTGATGCCTTCGAGCGTTTTTATGGTCAAATCAAGATCGGTGCTATGCACAGTAAATGTAATGTTATTGTGACCCGCAGTTGAGTGAAAAGCCTGCATGATCATATCAATGACAATATTGTTGTCGGCCAGGGCCTGCATGATCCGGCCTGCAATGCCCGGTTTGTCCGGTACATCCATAATCGTCACACATGATTGATCTTTATCCACAGCTACGCCGCTTATGCTGCGGTAGATTTCCATATTTTCTCCTTCCCCTTGATCAATGATTGTGCCTTCATGGTCCGGCCTAAATGTATTGCGCACGCGCAGGCGTACTTTGTATTGGCGGGCCAGTTCCACAGCGCGCGGATGCAGCACCTGAGCACCCAATCTGGCCATTTCGATAACTTCGCCATAAGAGACTCGCTTTAGCAGTCTAGCTTCGGCGATGACATTGGGATCGGCAGTATAAATACCATCTACATCGGTATAAATATCACAAACATCGGCACAGATAGCCGCTGCCAGAGCACAAGCAGTCGTGTCGCTGCCGCCGCGACCAAGAGTAGTGATATCACCATCTGCGGTGACACCCTGAAAACCGGCCACTACTAAAACGTCATTTTCTTGCAAAGCGCGAGTCAAATTATCACTGTTTATGTCGACGATGCGGGCTTTGCTGTGCACCTTTTCAGTCAAGATACCAATTTGGCTGGCAGTAAATGAACGAGATTTGATTCCCATTTCTTTTAGAGTCATGGCCAAAAGAGTAATTGAGATCTGTTCGCCAGTAGATAGCAACGAGTCGAGTTCACGACGATCGGGATTTTTCGCACACTGGCTGCCGAGCTTGAGTAAATAGTCAGTAGTGTCACCCATGGCTGAAACCACAACTAAAATTTTCGCACCGACTTTCAGCCTGTCTCTAACAACTTCTGCTACGTGTTGAATACGAGCAAGATTCTTAACTGACGTGCCCCCGAATTTCAGCACTGACACTGAAAGCTTATCTGCCTCAGATACCGCTGTCTTACCGCTTGCAGGCATTACTTCGGCATTATTCATAATTAGCCACCAGACCTTTTTTATCCACCGTTAAATCTAATATTCGCGGCTTATGCTGACGTTTTTCTGCCCACTCATTTAAATAGGTTTTGATTTCAGCTTTGTATTTTTCGTGCACCAAAATTAGAATCGATGAGCCTGCACCGCTCAATACGCAGCCTAAAACCGGCATAGTAACCAGAGCACGGCGCAAGTCCGCCAGCTCAGGCACCAAATGTATGCGATATGGTTCGTGCAGTTGATCACTGAGCGCCTCTTTGAGAATATCATCGTCGCCTTTTACCACCGCGGCAATGAGCAGGCCTGTGCGCTGAATGTTATTGACAGCTTGCACCATTTCCACACGTCGAGGAAGCACCTGCCTGGCCTCTGCCGTTGATAATTCATACGGAGGCACCACTACAAGAGTGTGCCATTTGTCGGGCCAGTCAAGACGCGTTGTCAGGGCGCGATGACCTTTTTGCGTGTAGCCAGAAATAATAAATCCACCCATTAAGCAAGCAGCGACATTGTCAGGATGCCCTTCCAATCTTGCGGCGGTGGCCAAAACCTGGTCAGGGTCTGGCGGAGCGGTACTGCTGAATGTCTGGGCTGCCCACAAGGCCGCTAAAATAGCCGTGCTACTGCTTCCTAAGCCGCGGGCCAGCGGAATGTCAGTTTCAATAGTAATGCGCATGCGCTCCAGTATTTTTGCACCGTCAGTCGTATCGAGGCTACCGCCTGAGAAATTTTCACGGAAAACTCTGTAAATCAGATTTTCTTCAGTGGCGCTGAGACCTTGAGCCACAGGCCCTTTAAGAGTAATAAATGCTTGGCTGTCATTTTTCGAGGCAAGTTCGAACGTGACCGTGGTATAGACACCTAAAGCTAAACCTAAAGTGTCGAAGCCAGGGCCCAGATTAGTGGTGCTACCTGGTAATTGCATAGTCAGTTTGCGAACGCTCTTCATTCGGGCTTGGCTAACCTCAAAGTGCCATAACTTTTTTTAGTGAAGCAAGATCCGCTTCCACTGGAGTTAAATCTACCGCTGTTACTTTCTGCGCAGTGTCTGGATCTTTAAGACCATTGCCAGTGAGCACACAAGTGACCAGAGCGTTTTGAGGGATGGTACCGTCAGAAAGATGCTTGATCAAACCGGCCAGCGAGGCGGCGCTTGATGGTTCGCAAAAAATGCCTTCGGCGCTTCCTAGCATTTTGTAAGCGGCCAGAATTTCGTCGTCTGTAACTGAATCGATTTTGCCCTTCGATTCTTGTTGGGCTCGCACCGCTTCTTGCCAGCTTGCTGGATTACCAATGCGAATAGCTGTGCCGATGGTCTCCGGATTTTTGATTGGTTCTCCACGCACTATAGCCGCCGACCCCTCGGCTTCAAAGCCATGCATACGAGGGGCAGCGGCAGTGATGCCGAGCTCACGATACAGCTTAAAGCCCCGCCAGTAAGCGCAAATATTTCCGGCGTTACCCACGGGTATACAGAGATAATCAGGTTGCCGACTAAGGTGTTCGACAACCTCAAAGGCGGCGGTCTTCTGTCCTTCCAGCCGATATGGGTTAATAGAATTAACCACAGTGACTGGAGTATGTTCAGCTAATTCACGCACCAGTTCCAGTGCTCTGTCGAAATTGCCTTTGATTGGAATAATTTGGGCACCATAGTGAATCGCCTGAGCCAGCTTGCCCAGAGCGACGTATCCGTGAGGAAGAAGCACGTAACATTTAAGACCGGCTTTAGTGGCAAAAGCCGCCGCCGATGCACTGGTATTACCGGTAGAGGCACAGATGACAGCCTTAGCACCCTCTTCTACAGCTTTAGAAATGGCCAGAGTCATGCCCCTGTCTTTGAAACTGCCAGTAGGGTTCAGTCCTTCCAATTTGAAAAACAGATCAAGAGTGGGACATCCGAGCATTTTGGGAATGTTGAAAGACTGCAGCAGAGGCGTATTGCCTTCACCAAGCGTAATCACTGGAGTACTGGCCGAGACCGGCAGGTATTGACGATATTTCTCTATCAATCCGCTTTTTTTGTAGGTGGTCTGCATCGTTTACCTTCGACCTTTCTGCTTCAATATGCCTGCAATTTTAGCTTGCTTTATAAATTCGAATAGCACTGGATACAGAATCTAAAAATGGACACTGCTTCAGTTCTGCTAAAGCCGCAGACATATGACCACTGGCCACGTCATGAGTCAGAATAACTATAGTGGCACGACCATCGGCCACACCACGCTGAATAATGCTCTGTATGCTGATTTTATGGTTGCCGAAAATTGTGCCTATAGTGCCTATTACACCAGGCGTGTCAGCTACCGAGATGCGCAAGAAATAAGGACTGACCCAGTCATCTGGCGAAGCTATGGTGGCCCATTCGCTGGTGATGCTGGGTTGGAAATAGCTGGCAAAATCGGGAAGTTTAAGGGCACTTTCTAAATTGATAATGTCACCAACTACAGCGGAGGCGGTGGGCAGGCTCCCTGCACCAGGGCCAACCATGATGATTTCACCGACAGCATCACCGTTGACAAGGATGCAATTACTGGAGCCCGAAACCGATGCTAGTGGATGGCTGAGTGGCACCAGTGTGGGATGAACTCGAACGGCAAGGGAGCTATTCTTAACGTTAGGGTTGGTATTGCGCGCGGTGCCCACCAATTTTATGCGATAGCCGAATTCTTTAGCCAGAGCCAAATCATCAGGAGATATATTGCGGATGCCTTCACGGTATATATCTTCCGGTTTGACGAAACGCTGAAAAGATAGAGCGGCCAAAATTGATAACTTATAAGCTACGTCATGCCCATCCACATCGGCCGAGGGGTCGGCTTCAGCAAAACCAAGGCGCTGGGCTTCGGCCAGAACATGGTCGTAGCTAAGACCCTTTTCTTCCATGTTCGACAAAATAAAATTGGTTGTGCCGTTGAGAATTCCTGTAACGCCGGCAAGCTGGTTAGCGCCAAGACCTCTCTGAATGGTTGATATAAGCGGAATGCCGCCGGCCACAGAAGCTTCGAAGAATATCGTCACACCTTTTTCGCGAGCCAGCTGAAAAAGGCTGGGGCCATGTTTTGCCAGCACTTCTTTATTGGCAGTGACTACATGCTTGCGTTTTTCTAATGCCCTTCTAATGTACGAAAGAGCGGGCTCTTCGCCGCCCATAACTTCCACCAACACTTCGATTTCAGGATCGTCGATTATTTCAGAGACGTCGGTGGTTATTGGGCACTTCGCCTCTCCAGAGCGTTCCTTTTCAAGGTCACGTACAGCGATTCTCTTTAATTGCAGATGCTTGTGCTGCGCAAGAAGTTGCACCACGCCACTACCGACTGTTCCCAGTCCTATCATTCCGAGCACTACTCGTGCCATATATCTCGACTCCGACTTCTAGTTTCGAAGCCAATTATCGCTGATTTAGATGCAAGACGGGTCTTAAGCGGTTAACGGTAAAGGTAGCAGTTAACAATTCGGGCAGAAGTAACAAATTTACACGTTTGGCAGCACAGTGACTATGCATGACTGTGCGCCCCGCCCTTTCACATTAATCACTTCAATCGACAAGTTCTTAAAATTGAATCTGTCACCAACCCTAGGCGGCCTACCAAGCTGATCCAGGACCAATCCACTAATTGTATCGATACCTTCCTCTTCTATTGCAAGACCGAGATAAGCAGCGAGTTCGTCTAGCCTGAGGGTGCCTAAGACGCGCACACTGTTATCGTCTAGAGTTTCGATCTGGTTTGGAGCACTAGATTCATCGATCTCACCAATAAGCTCACCAAAAATATCTTGAATTGAAATGATACCAGCTGTGCCACCATGTTCGTCCAACACAATCGCCAGATGAGTACGAAACTGCCGCATTGATTCAAGAACCGACTGCAAGGTTGAAGACTGCGGCACATAGGGCACAGGCCTGATAATCAAAGTTCTATCATCTGCAGCTTCTAAAAAAGCCGCGAGATCCTTCACATGCACAGTGCCGACAATACTATCCTTATCACCTGTGTGAACTGGATACCGAGAGTGATTGGCTTGACGCACAATCTCCAGAACTTGAGCCTTCGTCGGCCGAATCGGCACGGCTAGAATGTGAACCCGCGGCACCATAATGTCTTCGGCAACGAGCTCTCCGAAGTCAAATAGCTGGTCAATTACACTGCCGATTTCATCGCTTATTATTCCCTCTGATTCGCTCTCTTTTAAAATTAACTGAATTTCGTCAGAAGAGAAAGCTGGAAACGTTGACTTAGAACGGTCTATACCAATAAGACTTCTCAGCAAAAAATTGTTCGTTTCATTGAGAATGAAGATAATTGGCCTAAACACTTTCATAAAAAAAAGCATAGGTCCAATCAAGAAAAACATTACCGCCTCAGACTTCTGCAGCGCTAACGATTTGGGTATCATTTCGCCAAAGACGATGTGAAGATAGGTAAGCAACGCCAAAGACAAGGCGCTGGCAAGGGCGTGAATTGTTGTTATCTCAAGGGGCACGACAAGGTGCAGATAGTGAACAATCCAAGTCGCAATAACCTGCTCACCGTACATCCCCAGGGCCAAACTGGCTGCCGTAATACCAACTTGAGACGCGGCTATATAGCGATCTTGCAGCAGCGGTTCTTTGATAACAGAATAAATCTGCTTTGCTGTCCTATTTCCTTCAAGAGCGAGCTTTTCAATTGACAACTTCGGTGCCACCACCGTGGCAAACTCAGAAGCGACAAAGAGGCCATTTAATAATATCAAAAGGAAGATTAGGCTCAGCTCAAACATCTTGCTTGGCCTCCTCCTTCCTGCTTACAATCACCAAGATAGCGGCATGATGCTCAACTGTTTCGACCTCAATCACCACTGACGGTAATTCAATCAAGTCACCGACAACTGGCACTCGCTCAATCATCTCCATGATTAAGCCATTAATAGTTTCTGCTTCAGTTTCTGGCATTATGCCTAAAAATTTAGCGGCTCGATGCAACTTATAGAAGCCAGGTAGGCGAATGCGACCATCTTCTAAAGCTTCGATAACTACAGTCTCTTTAAATTCGTCACTATCGACGTTTTCAATAAACTCAGCAAGAATATCGCCGGCGGTGACAATACCTAGTGTGGCACCGTGTTCGTCCATAACCACGGCCACGTGCGAATGCTGTGATTTAAGCAGAGCAATCAATCGACCGAGGCGTAGATTCTCTGGAATCATAGGCACACTCTTTATCAAAGAATCAATGCCAGTAAGGTCGTTCTCCGAGAATCTCGCCTCAATTACGTGCCTAACACTAACGAACCCAAGTACATCGTCAATAGAATCTCCATACACCAGCAGTCGAGTATATGGACTATCTAAAGCAATTCGATAGCAATGTTCTAGAGAATTTTTATTCGAAACCGCAAGAACGTTAGACCGGGGAACCATAAGCTGTCTAGCAGTTCGCTCGCCAAGATCAAGGGCCTGCTGCAAGCGCTCGTGCTCAAGGGGCTCTAACAAACCACCATCTTTACTTTCCGCCAGCAGCAACTCAATTTCTTCCAGCGAATGAACGTGTTTGTGAGAAGAAACCGGAATTCCCAGCATGCTCATGAAAAAGTTGCCACTGCCATTTAGCAGCCAAATAAACGGACGAAAGACAATCGAAGAAAGGTGAAGCGGCCAGTACATAAAGATGGCCACACGATCAGAATATTGCAAGGAGACCGACTTAGGAAGCAGCTCACCAAACAAAATCTGCAGCAAGGTAAATAGTAAAAGAATTGCAATTGCCGCCACCGACTCAGCCAATATAGGCGTCAAACTAAAGTGATCAATTAATACTGCAGCGCATGAAGGTCCAAAGCTGATTTCACTATAAGCACCAAGAACCAGGCTCGAAACTGTTATTCCGATCTGGCATGTAGCAATATACTCATCTAGCTTGCGCGGCTCCTCCAAGATCGGCAGAAGTAACGAAGCAAGTGGATTGCCTGCTAAAGCCATTTTCCTAATTTGCGCGTGCCGGGCGGAGACAGTAGCAAACTCTGCAGCCACGTAAACGGCATTGAGAACAATCATGCCAATTGCTATAAAACAAGCTAGTAGCATTTCAACAATTGCCTAACACTTCCTAAGTCTTTGATTTTCCCGTCAACACAGAACTTCCACTCAGCTACGATTTCTGAAAGTTCGCAGGCGATTGAACCTACCAGACTAAACCCTAGCAGCTTGGCAACCGGCCAATCATAATCGCCAAAATGCTTGCGTGGCAAGTGTTGGGAAACTCTATTTCCTTGCTGTCCTGAGCTGTTCAGCGGTTAGAATGACCTTATGCCTAGCGCACCATCCAAAAGCCATCTCAGAACGCCGGTAGCCGTCATCGGTGGTGGCCCTGCCGGCCTGATGGCGGCCGAAGTGCTCATAGCCGCAGGTATAAGTGTTGACGTCTATGAATCCATGCCAACCCTCGGGCGCAAATTTTTGCGCGCAGGGCTCGGCGGCTTGAATATTACTCACAGTGAGCTATACCAGGAATTTTGCTCCCGCTACGACGACAAACAAAATCAGATGCAAGCACTTTTAAATGATTTTCCACCGGAGGCCCTGCGTCAGTGGGTGCACGATCTTGGTATCGAGACATTCGTCGGTACTTCGGGCCGAGTATTTCCTAAAGAGATGAAGGCCGCTCCGCTTTTACGAGCCTGGGTCCATCGACTTCGCAGCAGCGGTGTGCGCTTCCATCTCAATCACCACTGGCTTGGATTCGATGGCGACTCGTTGCGCTTTAAATGCAAGGAAGGCGAATTTTCTCTAACTCCTGGTGCCACCATTTTAGCTCTTGGTGGTGCCAGTTGGCCGCAGCTCGGTTCCACCGGCATCTGGCTCCCATGGCTCCAAGGCCGTGGTGTAGAAACGGCGCCCTGGCAAAGTGCAAATTGTGGCTTTGACGTTAAATGGAGCAAACATATGCAAGAGAAATTTGCAGCCGCTCCACTGAAGTCGATAGCACTTACATTTACCGACCTGGACGGTGCTAGCGAGAGCCGGCAAGGAGAGCTACTCGTAAAAGAGTATGGAGTCGAAGGCAGTCTGATTTACGCATTCTCAAAACGTCTACGTGAATATATCAACGTCCATGGAGAAGCCACTTTTACTCTAGACTTACTGCCTGGCCGCATCGCCGACAGAGTCTTAAAGGAAGTTTCACGCCCTCGCGGAACGCGCTCCCTGTCGCGACATTTACAAGGTTGCCTTGGTAACGATAGTTTGAAGCGGGCTTTGCTATACGAGACATTAACCGGCGAGCAAATGGCCGATGCACCCACCCTGGCTAAATTTATCAAAGCTCTACCAGTAACTGTGCGCTCAACGCGACCTGTGGCTGAAGCAATCAGCACCGCTGGTGGTGTATGCTTCAACTCTCTCGACGACAACCTGATGATCAAGAATTTGCCTGGTGTCTTCATAGCCGGAGAAATGATCGACTGGGAAGCACCAACTGGTGGCTATTTGCTCACTGGTTGTTTCGCCACCGGAAAGCGAGCAGGAATGGGCGCCTGGCAGTGGGTAAGCAAAGAGCAATCAGCTCACAACGACTAGTTAGCCGCCAATAAATTTCTGCGTTCCATCAATAGCTTCCTTAGATGGTGTGCGAATGGAAGTAATGGCACCTAGTGCGATACCACCGATAAGTCCGCCAAGATGAGCAAAAACGGCAATGTGTGGAAGAAAGCGATCCATGACCAATTGCGAAAGTGCAATCACCGCCATCAAGATCAAATAACGCTCACGCAACGATCCAGGCAATATCGCTTTCAGTTTATAAATGCCCACCGCTACAGCGCCGAATATGGCAAGAATCGCTCCCGATGCGCCTACAGCCGGAATGCCAGGGCTGAGAAATAAGTGAGCCAACCCTGAAAGAATGCCACCAACAAAATAAATTGCCAAAAATCTGTTGGTACCAAAAATATTTTCTGTGATGCGGCCAAAAGCATGAAGACCGAGCATGTTAACGCCCAGGTGAATAACCGAACTGTGTAAAAACATATAGGTGATTAGCCGCCAGAACTCTCCGTGTTTAATCACAGCGTCAGACAACAGGCCGTTTTCGAATATTGACTGACCAAAACTGCTGGAGAGCTGTAGATAATTCTGAGGATTCGAAAGCAAAAAGACAGCAATATTGGCGAACAAAATAGCGTTGACTACAGGCGAACTGCGACGTGGAGCGAGAATTTCTTGAATAAACGCACCACGTTGAAAATGCGCCCAGATGTCTTTAACTTCAGCACGGCAATCTTCAGGGCTAAAAGCCATGGCCTGACTAGGCTTGCCTGAAAGAGCGAAGTTTAAGCGCTTACGCAAAATCGGTACTTCCGTTTTGCTCAGCGCTTGTTCAAAAGCCGCCTGGGCCTGAGCGATTTCGCCTTCTTTCTGCAAGCAGCGTCCCGTCCAGTAAAGCGACAGCGCCTCCGGTAAGGCTGCTTTGGTCTCAGCAGTAATAGCCAACAACTGGTTGACATGATTACGCGATCCGCATAGTGCAAAGAAGGGAAGAAGCGCATTGGCTAAAAAATCCAGTGGCGTGATTGATTCATCAAAGCGAGACTGCCGCAAACATTCTGCGGCCTTTTGAAAAAGCCCAAGTTCAATGTAAGCACGCGATGCTGAAAAATAGAGCAGAGGCGAAGCCTTGCGAGCACCAAAACGCAAACCCTCAAAATCGTTAACAACACTTTGCCAGTGCCAACAAATTGAATTGCCCATCAACCTGTATTGAATGGGCACATCTCTAAGACCGGCGGGTAGATTTTTATAATTTTGCCATTTGTCTACCAGCGCTTCGCCGGCGGTGGCATCTTCGCTTGAAAAAGCAATATAGGCATTAACCATATCTTTCCAAAACTGACCAGGCACTCCCCAAAATACATAGGGCAGAAGTTTACTCCACCTGCTCATTTCGTTTGTATCCATGCGGCTCATGGAACGCTTCACCTGACCGAACACATACCAGGCCGGCACGTGAAAAAGTAGAAAAAGAAACCAGCCGGCAATTTGCGCGACATAAATATTGTGCAGCAAAATGCCATAAGCTACGGCCATGAGTACCAGTATGCATTGAAAAATCAGGCCCCTGCCCCAGGCAAAGGGGGCCATTGAACGCACACCCAGCGATATACCGGTAAGAATTATAAGCGGCAGCAAGCTGTAGTATTCGTGGAGGCTCATTGGGCAGACGTGGCAATAGCCTTGAAAGCCGGCATTCTAACGCGCCTTGATGGAATCGCTTTAACAAAACGCTCGGTAATCAGCTGCGGCCTGGTGATGGCCGAACCCACCACCACTGCGTAGGCACCAATTTCAAAAGCAGTCGTTAATTCTTCGGGGGTCCACACTCGTCCTTCAAGAATCACAGGTAGATTTAGATGGTCGATAAATTCTTTCAATAAATCCATTCCTGGGCCGTGTTCCTTCGGCAATTCAGTTTCTTGAGTGTAACCAAATAGCGTTGTTGAAATTAAATCAGCTCCAGCTTCACCGGCGGCGATGCCTTCGCCAAAAGTAGCGCAATCGGCCCATACAGGCAAGTTTAGCTCGCAGTGAATGCGTTCGATAGTTTCAGCCAGTGTCTGGTTGTCGGCTCGCTTGCGTCCGGTGGCGTCAAGGGCAATAAAATCGGCGCCGGCGTCAGCGAGGGCACGGGCCTCAGCAAAACTCGCCGTAATGTATAC